>JAIWAT010000026.1:0-13148 GCA_048634225.1 Anaerolineales bacterium
TACGGCCTGCCTGAACTGCATCCTGAAGTTGTCGGTGCATCGATGATCGCCAATCCCGGGTGTTATCCGACCGGCGCAATCCTGGCAGCCGCACCATTGACAGCCGCCGGGCTGGTTGAGCGGGTGGTCTTTGACTCCAAGAGCGGTATATCCGGTGCAGGTGCCGAACCAAGTGGGGTATCCCACTACCCGAACATGGCAGAGAACGTGCAGGCGTACAAGCTCACTACCCACCGCCACGGTGTTGAGATGCAGCAGGAACTGGGACGGCTGGATAATAATACCAGGGTCAGTTTCACGCCGCATGTGATCCCGTCGGTCAGGGGTATCCTGACCACAGCCCACCTGTTCCTGAAAGAAGATATGGATGCGGGGCAGGTTGCCGATATCTACAACCGGTTCTATAAGGATAAACCGTTCATCCGGTTTATGGATGGCATTCCCATGCTGGGTCCGGTACGGGGTTCCAATTTCTGCGATATAGGGTTTGAGATGGATGCAGAAGGACAGCGGTTGGTAGTGGTATCTGCCATTGACAACCTGGTAAAAGGAGCATCGGGACAGGCGGTGCAGAACATGAACCTGATGTTCGGACTTGACGAAACGACAGGACTATGGAATCCTGCAACCTTTCCATGAGGAATGCCCTAAGGAGTGCCAAAAGGAGTGATAATTATGCAGGTAAATGAGATCATGACAAAGAACGTAATATTTTGCAGTCCGGACGACCCGGTCAAACATGCTTCCCGGTTACTCAGGGAGCATAAAATAGGCGGGATACCAGTGGTACAGGATAGGAAAGTGACAGGGATGATCACAGAAAGTGATATCCTCAAATTGCTGGAAGTACCGGAAAGGGATAGTCAGCTCTGGCTGCCCAGTCCCTTCGAGATCATAGAGGTGCCGCTTAGGGAACTTATCGGATGGGAAGAGGCCAGCCATGCACTGGATGATGTGGGCAACAAAAAGGTCAGCGATGTAATGAGCCATCCAGTGGTCACTGCAGATGTTTCTGAAAGCCTGGAGACTGTGGCATCGAGAATGGTCAAACATAATGTTGTCAGGGTGCCGGTGATCAAGGACAGTGAACTGGTTGGTATTGTCACGCGCCATGATATTATTGCCGGGCTGGCATTGTCAGCTTAGCTTGATGGGAGCTGTTGAAGTTGAAGTTCATAGACGGCGGCATCTGTGCTGTAAAAGGCGTGTCTGCCTGGGGTGTAAAGCAGGATAAGTACGGCCTGGCGCTTATAAAAGCAGAAGGCAGTGCAGCAGGTGTGTTCACTCGCAACCGGGTCATAGCCGCACCCCTGATACTTACCAGGGAGCACCTTGAAGGGGGCAGGTTGTCTGCAGTGATAGCCAACAGTGGCAATGCCAATGCATTTACCGGGCAGGAAGGAATAAAGGATGCCAGGGACATGGCAGAATTGGCAGCCATTGGTCTGGGCCTGGATGAGAGGACTGTAGCAGTGGCATCCACAGGTGTTATCGGTCACAGGCTTGATCTTGATATTATCAGGTCACAGGTAGGGGACGTGACATCAGGTTTGATTGATTCGGCTGATGGTAGTACAGCCGCTGCCAGGGCTATTATGACCACAGACACCTTTGCCAAGGAGGCGGCAGTTGAACTTCCTGACGGCACGCGCATCGGCGGGATAGCCAAGGGTAGTGGCATGATCGCCCCGAATATGGGTACTATGCTGGCTTTCTTGTATACTGATGCTGCGATGGATCCAGGTGAGCTGGGAAAGTATCTTCAAGCGGCAGTGGATAAGAGTTTCAATATGGTTGTGGTGGACGGGGATACCAGTACCAATGATATGGCATTGATAACCGCCACCGGACAAATGGGTCACACAATAGGGCACACAACGGGGCACATAGACCCGGAAGAGTTCGGGCAGGGTCTGGAAGCAGTTTGCACCGCACTTGCCAGGATGATCGCTAAAGACGGTGAAGGTGCCACACGCCTGATCGAGGCAAGGGTTACGGGGGCAGCAAGCGAAAGTGATGCCGTACTGGCTGCAAAGGCCGTTATCACATCACCCCTTGTCAAATCCGCAATATTTGGCAGGGACCCAAACTGGGGCAGGGTGGTGGCTGCTGTGGGATACTCAGGTGCAGAAATGGAACAGGACCGTATCAGCCTGACGTTTGCCAACAATAATGCATCTGCCGTGCTGGTGGAAAAAGGCAGGATCGTCAGCACCCCGGAAGATACGCTTAAGGAGATCATGGGTTCGGAAGAGGTTATCATCAGTGGACCTTGGGGTGGGCAGCGGATGTGCTACAGCCTGGGGATGCGACCTGTCCTACGACTATGTGCGGATCAATGCCGAATATACTACCTGATATGAATTCTGGAATATGCGATTTCATGCTTACCATTGTCCTATAACGAAACAATGAAGTTATAATACTCATATTACTTTCCAGATTCAAAGTAGAATACCGTTAATCATTGGAGAATATGACATGAAAGTTCTTGTTAGCGATTCATTATCTGAAAAGGGTATAGAAATACTGGAAAAAGGAGCGGAAGTTGACGTAAAAACCGGGATGAGCCCGGAAGAATTGAAGGCATGTATAGGGGAATACGATGCCCTGGTGGTCAGGAGCCAGACCCAGGTGACCGAGGAAGTCATCGGGGCTGCTGAAAACCTTAAGATCATAGGCAGGGCCGGCGTGGGTGTGGATAATATCGATGTTGAAGCTGCCACCCAGCGGGGTATTATTGTGATCAATGCCCCGGAAGGCAATATGATCTCTGCTGCCGAGCACACCATAGCTATGATGATGGCCATGTCCAGGAACATCCCACAGGCAAACCAATCTATGAAGTTAGGGAAATGGGAGCGTAAACTGTTCATGGGAGTTGAAGTAAGGGGCAAGACCCTGGGTGTGGTGGGACTTGGACGGATAGGTGCAGAAGTGGCCAAGCGCGCACAGGGAATGGAGATGAATATCCTGGCCTATGACCCGTTCATCAGTGAAGAACGGGCTGCTGACCTGGGTGTCAAGCTTACCACTGTAGAGGATATTGTCCTTAATGCGGACTACATCACAGTGCACACACCCCTCACAAAGGACACCAGGAACCTCATCGACAGGGAAGAGTTCGAAAAAGCCAGACCCGGGGTCAGGATCATAAACTGCGCCCGCGGCGGGATAATTAATGAGGAAGCCCTGGCTGAGGCCGTGTCCAGTGGTAAAGTGGCAGCCGCCGCCATTGATGTTTTCACCAGCGAGCCGCCAACCGATTCACCTCTGCTGGAACAGGATAATATTATACTCACGCCACATCTGGGAGCATCCACAAAAGAAGCACAGGTAAATGTGGCTGTAGACGTGGCCGAGCAGATCATCAACTTTAGCCAGGGACTGCCTGTCAAGAACGCCATCAATATGCCATATGTGAAACAGGAGGTAATGAAAGTGCTGCAGCCTTACCTGCCGCTGGCAGAGAAGATAGGCAAACTTGCAGCCCAGCTCATGGAAGAACAATATGGGAGGATAGAGGTATCATACTGCGGTGAGATCGCTGACTGGGATACAGGACCCGTAACTGTAGCCGCCCTTAAGGGACTGCTTGAGTTCGCCATGGGGTCATCTGTGAACTATGTCAATGCTCCTGTCATTGCCAAAGAGCGTAAGATAAAAGTGGTAGAGAGCAAGTCAAAGACCACAGAGAGCTACTCCAACCTGATCATGGTGAAAATTTTCAATAATGGAAAGGTAAAGACCGTGGGAGGCACCATGGTAGGTACAAATCCCAGGATCGTCCAGATCGATGAGTTCAGCATTGATGTGCTGCCTTTGGGGCATATGATAATCGCTCTCCATGAGGACCATCCAAACATCATCGGCCCATGCTGCATATTACTGGGCAATCATGATATCAATATTGCAGGCATGCAGGTCGGCCGTATAAAAGCAGGTGGGAAAGCCATTATGGCACTCAACGTGGATTCAGAGGTGAATGAGGAGATATTAAACGAGATAAGGGCTGTAAAAGGTATACTGAATGCGAAGATGGTATATCTTTAGATAGTTCTTCCTGTGCTGCAGCCTGGTACTGCCAATATAAACCAAATCATTGGCCTGTCTGGTATAAATTGATTTACTATCATCAACAATCAATAATTATAAATAGTTGAATCCTATACTCTTACATATTATGGAAGTAGTATTTCGTATAATCGGTTCGGAAGAAGATATGGCCAGCCTGAAGCCTGATGAGGAATATGTCCACTTCTGTTTCAGACCATCAGAAAAAGAGATATTCAATGTGGTCCGTACCTGCCCTAAAATTAAAATGATCCAGCTTCCCGTTTCTTATTTCAACACGTTATCAAATACAACTAAAACATTAATGTCAATGAATAATATTGAAATAAGGGTCGGCAATGTGTGGGGGCATAGGACTGATATTGATACACATAAGACCTTGGATATTTAGGCAGCTAGGCATGCAGATTTTATAATAAAATCATATCATACGTCGGAGTCTATCTATTTACTCCCTTTTAGTACAACCAGTTGTTCAAAAAAGTGCCTGGACTCTGACACAGGTTCCACAGCCAGGCCGACATCCTGCATCAATCTGCTAACCTCACTAACACCTGTGAGTGATGAAACCAGCAGGAGCACACGCCCGCCACGGGATAGAAGTTCCCATATTCCTTCAAGAAAACGTGCAATGGTCCTCCTCCCGTTAGGCCCACCGTCAAGCATCAGGTCATCCCACCCACCCAGGCGCTCGTTTTTGGATGTGGGCAGGTAGGGCGGGTTGAACACTATCAGGTCAAAGGTGCCTTTTAACCCTGCATACAGGTCGGTCCTGACCACAGTTACCCCGTTACCTGCTGCACATCTCACAGCATGGGGATTAAGGTCAGTGGCAACCACCATTGAAGCAATATCGCTGGCAAAGATAGATACTATTCCTGAACCGCACCCCACTTCAAGTACACGGTCACCTTTTCGAATATTCTCAAGCAGTGCATCAACCAGCAGGAAACTATCCTCTGCCGGTTCATAGACATGGGACGCCAGTTGTATGGTCTTATCCCTGTAAGTTATCGAAGTCATGTGCCTGCCTGAATCCTGTTTGCCAGTCCGGCCAGTTGTTCGGGGGTCAGGGCTCCGGGGCGCATTTCCAGTATCCCTTGATCAACCTTGTCAAGGTTTTCGGGTGCGATACCCAGCATTGGTGCTGCCGAGCGTAAGGAATTCCTCAACATCTTCCTGCGCTGCCCGAATACGGCCTTCAGGAACTTTTCGAAAAAACCCATATTATTGACATGGTAGGGCGGTTCCCTGGGTGTGAGTTTCAATATCGCGGACCTGACAGCAGGCTGGGGTATAAAAGCAGAAGGGGGTACAGTTTCCAGCAGTTCGATCCCGGCAAAGTACTGGGCCATAACAGAAAGCCGGCTATAGTCAGGGGTGCCGGGTGAAGCAAGCATACGGTTTGCAAATTCAAGCTGGTACATAAGGACTGCAAGATCAAAGGAATGCCGCAGCAGCCTGAATGTGATCTTTGATGATATCTGGTAGGGAAGGTTTGCCACTACTTTATTAAAACCGGGCAGCGGGATTTCCAGTGCATCCCCCTGTAATACCGTAACATTGGAATCCCTGGTAATATGTGTAAGTCCGGCAGCCAGTTGGCGGTCAAGTTCGATGACTATGACTTTGCCTGCTGCTTCCTTAAGTTTTAATGTCAGGTTGCCAGTTCCACCGCCGATCTCAAGTACGGTATCGGCTTCAGTTAACCCGGCATATCCGATAATCCTGTTAAGAACCCGCTGGTCTATGAGAAAATGCTGTCCATGTTTTGGCTTCATTTATGGTGGCGGCTTTTGGCAGGCGTCGTGAAAAGGCGGTATTTGATATTCTCGTCCATTAACTCATCGATGATCCTGTGGACTATCAATTTCTCTGGTGTATGAAGACCTTTGACCCGCTCGACAAGGTTATTGAAGTTCAGGAATTTTCCTTTTTTATGTTCATCTATGATCGCCCACATCAATTTCTTGCCGATACCAGGCAGAAGTTCGAGCATGTGAAGCCTGTTGGTAATGGGATATGCATCATTGAAGAAATCCACATATTTGGACTCGTTCTCAAGTATAATATTTTCCAGGATGAATGGCAGTTCCATCTGTGAACCGTGTGTGAGTTCATCATAAGTGACCCTGCGTTTTACATGGTCGATCACATCCCGGTCCCCTTCGCCAATATATACTCTATCCTGTGTCAGGGGAACAATGTCATCTTTAAGCATCAATTCCATTAGTACAAAGTGTGAATCACCTACAGCCTGCACCAGTGGTTTTTTTTGGTACACAGGCCTGTTATCTTCCGGACTTCCATATGGCAAATAGTCCAATACCAATCCCCACTCTTCCTTTTGAGGTTTTTTCCCAGTTACCATACTTATCCACTCACAACTTTAATAATACAATATTTCCAAAATACTAAATAAGAAGCCCTATGCATCCTTTTTTTAGGATTATATAATACCGATTACATATAAAGTTTTATATTGTTGAAAGCTGCATTTCAATATGCATCGGTAATAAGGTCAAGAATAGTAGTGAGTTCTTCTTCTGTGAGGGTGAACCTCTCTTTTGCATATATTGAACGTATCTCATCAAAGCTGGCGGGCATAATATCTGCCAGACGATATGCAATTTCCGGCTTCATTTTTTCAAGTTTAAGCAATTCTTCTACCAGTTTCCTGGATTTGGGAGCATCAGCCTTGGAAAATGACTCGGCATGGTTTATGGCCCTTCTTAGTTCATATCCCAGTTCCATTTCCTGTTCTGTGCGTTTGTCTTTGATATCTAGCAGAATCTCCTTTGCCTCTGCAAGGGTGATCATTTCCTCGTTTATGACTTTTTTTACTATCATAAATTATACCCTGGATACTGGTTACAATATTCAATTATTCATACCTGCGGGCGCAGGTGCTCCGGGTACAGGATGGCTTGTTTAATAGCATTCCCGTCCCTGACTGCTACCAGGTATGCCCTGCCACGCTGCCCGACCACTTTTCCTGTCTTACCATGGAATTTTGGGTTTGCCATCCCCCTATGTACACTGGGGTCCAGTTTTATATGGACTGCCTGTCCTATCTCAAATTCCTGGATGGCTCGTGATATGGGGCTGAGTCCTCTCTCTCTCGGGCTTTTCTTCAATTTGTACCTGGTCTTCCTTCTCTCACCGTGTGATGTTGGCAATGTTCAATCCTCCGATAAATATTAAATGATTATTCCTTCAATTTTTATTACGTCAAGTTCAGCAACTTTTGCTTCTACATTGAGGTTCTCTGCAAGGTTGGGTTTTGTGCGACCCTCGTCTCCTGACATCAGTTCTTTCACATATAATCCACCCTGGCAGCCCACTACGATCGTGGCTGACAGGCCGTCTGGTGAAAGTTCTTCCAGTTCTGTATAATGCACTTTTCGTTCCCGTACCAGGTCAGCCCTGCGATGGACTACCCTGGTGGGTGTGGTTTGCATTATCGGTGCCCGGGCAATTATGTCGAGAGCAGATATAAGACTTTCCTCAGATATCTTTGCACTAAATGTCACTCTTAATCTATAAACTTTATCTGCCTTTGCCTGTTTGATGGCTTCTACGGCCGGGTGCTCAACGTACTTCAGCCCCAGTACTTCAACTTTACCGGCAGCATAACGGTTGATCCTGTGCTGAAGCCTGGTAAGGTCAATACGCCGCTTGAGGGGTTGTACAGCCTCTACTATGAAGGGCCTGCCGTCCCCCAGCATCAGGGCATCGATATCTTCCCTGCCTGCTCCGTGGAACACGGTATCTTTTGCAGCTGCGGCCTTTATGACTTCGGGTCCGATCAGCTCATCCACTGATTCCGGGTACATGCGGCCTGTATAATTGCAGCGTGGACAGCCCTTGCCCCTGCACTCCCGGCAGGGCCACCGGGTCTGGGGTATGCCTCTTATGAGTTTACGGTACCTGCCAAATATGTACAGTGAGCGCACTTCCAGTTCTACTTTGTCCTTTGCAATATCCAGCAGGGCGGTGATATGGGGGCGGTTCAGGTTGGCCCGTTTACCCAGCCTTCCTTCCACCCGCCTGCCCACTTCCCTGTTCATCTCGGTCTTCAGGGGTTCAGCCCACTGGGTCCCTGATTCTGCCCAGAGTATTTCCTCGTTCTCAAGCAGCAGTCCCGAGGGTCGTGTACCGATGAGGAATGTATCGAACTCGTACCCTGCAAGGGCATCAACTACCTGGTCGGCCCAGTGGTCAAGCTGCTCAAAAAGGCCGTTGCAGACCCAGCACCTGCCCTGCGGTACGTCCTGCCCCAGGCTCTTGCGTGCATAGACGCTGCTGGGTGCCAGGTCCTGCAATAGGGAATCGTCTGAAGTCTCCCTGCGTGTGTGGTCAGCCTCCATGGCAAGTGCCAGTTTTACGGCCGCCCCCCTCTGGTCGTTGGTCAGGCCGGTGGAGAGTTTGGCGAACAGGCGGCCTATGCAGTGGTCGCATATGGGGCCTTCTGAGAGGATTGCAGATGCAGTCCTGAAAATGTGATCCATCATAAAAAAAATTAGATAATAGGACTGTCTTTCCCTCACCGCTGATGATTATACTTCGTAATCCCTTAGACCAGGTGCCTGTTTCGGTCCTTTTTGTTCATTGGTGGATGCGATCATATCATCGATACGCAGTATCATGCTGGCAGCCTCGGATGCCGAATCGATTGCCTGCAGTTTAACCTTCAGGGGCTCGACAACACCCGCAGCTTTCATATCCTCTATTTTATTAGCAAACACATTAAGCCCGGCATACTTCTCGCCTGCCTCATGCCTGCTCTTAAGTTCCACAATTTTGTCAATATGGTCAAGGCCGCTGGTCTCTGCCAGGGTTGTGGGTATCACCTCAATAGCCTCAGCAAACTTATTCACAGCCAGCTGTTCCCTGCCCTTCAATGAAGCAGCATATTCCCTCAGGCGCAGTGCCAGTTCGATCTCAGGCGAACCTCCGCCTGCAACTACACGCCCGTCCTCCAGTACAACACCCACTACCATGAGGGCATCGTTCATGGCCCTGGCAAGGTTGTCTACCACCTGCTCGGTACCGCCTCTTAAGATCATGGATATGGTCTTTTTATTAGGGCAATCACGGATAAATATCATCTCGCCGTTGCCAACCATGACCTCTTCCACAACACCTGCAGTGCCCAGGTCGTCAGGGGTCATTTCATCCAGGTTAGTGACTATACGGCCGTTGGTACACTCAGCCAGTTGTTTCAGTTGCTTGAAATTCACTCTGTGGATCACAAAAAGACCAGCCTTAGCAAGATAATGGCGGGCAAGTTCATCCACACCTTTCTTGCAGAATATAGCGTTTGCACCGCTGTTGATAACCTTATCCACAACTTCCTTGATCATTTGTTCTTCACGATCAATAAAAGCCCGGCGCTCGGTCACACCTGTAAGGGTTATTTCACTCTTGAATTCCATCGACCTTACCTCGATGGGTGCGGCAAGGATGGCAATCTTTGGATCAACAACCCGTTTGGGCATACTCTGGTGGGTACGTGTCCTGTCGATGATCAGGCCCTCCACCAGTTCGGTGTCTTCCATTTCACCCTCTACCCTGCGCTCCATCTGGATATCCTTAATGTCCACGGTATTCTTACCGTCCACTCCTGTCTTGACAATGGATTTGACCGCCCTGACCACCAGTGGTGCCAGTACATCCCTGGAAGATTCCGCACCTTTACCGGTAAGGGCAGTGCCAGCGATATTGATAAGAGTATCTTCATCATCACCTGAGATATCAGATGTAAGTCCTTCAAGTATCTCATGGGATTTACTTGCAGCCAAAGCGTATCCTGCAGTAATAGTAGTGCTGTGCACATTCATGTCCAGCAGGTCTTCCGCCTTTGACAGCAGTTCCCCTGTCAATATGGCGGCTGTTGTGGTGCCGTCCCCCACTTCGTCGTCCTGGGTCTTGGCTACTTCCACCACCATCTTGGCTGCCGGGTGTTTGATGTCCATCTCATCCAGGATGGTAGCTCCGTCATTGGTGATGGTTACCTGACCTGCCGAGTTCACAAGCATCTTATCCATGCCTTTTGGACCCAAAGTTGTCCGTACAGCTGATGCGACCACCTTGGCCGCCATGATATTGCCCTTTTGGGCTTCGCTGCCCGTAGTCCTCTGTGTCCCCTGTTTAAGTATCGTAATTGGCTGACCGCCTAACTGTGCTGCCATTGATATTCTCCTGAAATATTTTATTGAAATATTCTGCTTATTGAAATATACTACTGATGATTATAAATCAAGTATCGGAATTCGATTTTTGTATGTTTGAACTTCTATATCTAGATTGTGGTACGTTCTATTTCCACACCATATATCTGTTCAGGGTTATCCTTGTGTATCTTCCAGAATACATCATCCCCCCATTCACCAGCTAACGCCAGGGTCTTGCGGGGTATTGTCCTCGGTCCAAGCACCGCACCAGGACGCAGTGGGTCGTCAATATAGTCGGTTTCCATCATGAACCTGTCTCCCTGCAAAAGTGATTCCTTGATCATGCCCTTACCGGCAAGCACCCCCGGCCATAAGCCGCACCTGGCAAATTCTTTCACCATCGGGGGTGAAAAGTGCTTGATAACCTTCCCTGGTGTAAGCCCGGATTTCCTTGCCATATCAGCGAGCTCCCTGATATTTTCCAGTGTGGCACTCTCGGTATGCAATTGCAGTGGACAGCCCGCATCCCTGGCCAGTTCCATGGCATACATAAGTATTTCATTCGAAGCTTCCCACAATGCTGGTTCCACTTCATAATGGGGACGACCGGATTTCATGCCTACTGCCTGTCCCTCTTCTACATACTTTGCCGCCAGTTCCAGGCCGGACTTCATCAATTCGACAGTCCTGTCAAGTCCCACCCTGCCGTACATCTTTGTAATAGCGGCAGGATGTACCCCAAGTACGGGAAAGGCAGTTACACCAACCTTTTTCACTTCTCCTGCCATGTGTACGGTCTCATCGAACACTTTGTGGTAATCGTCAGGATGATCTACTGTCACACCTATGGTCCAGGAAGGTTTTGAAACTAAAAAAATATGTGAGCCACCAGCATGCTGGAACGCTTTGGCAGCTTCCACACCCTGACACCTGTGGTCAAGGTGCATATGATGATCAGTAATGGGAAAAATCGGGTCAGTATTCAAAGCAGTCCCAGGCCGTCCAGTTCTTCAACGATCTTATCAACTGCCGCATCTGCATCGGCTGGTTTTTTTCCGCCTGTGACCACAAGCTTGCCAGAACCGAACAGCAGCATTACCACTTTTGGTTCTGCGATCCTGTAGACCAGTCCAGGGAACTGTTCAGGTTCATATTCGATATTCTCAAGTCCCAACCCGATGGCTATGGCATTCAGGTTCAGCACAGCACCCAGGTCTGCCGATGCCACGATATTCTGGACCGTTATCACAGGATTGTCCATGACCTCCACACCCATGCTCTCCAGTTCGGAAAAAACCTTTTTCAGGCCGTTGTGTACGTCATCTATGCTTTTAGCACCAGTGCATACGATTTTTCCACTTCCGAATATCAGGGCTGCTGTTTTTGGTTCTTTTGTTCTGTAAACTACACCTGGAAAACGTTCTTTATTATAATCTGCACCATCCAATTGCAGTGTGATCTTGGGAAGGTCGAGAGTGGTACCGATAGCGGTAGAAGCAACAACATTCTCAATTTTAATAGTTTTTTTAGGATCATCAATTCTGGCCATTATTTATCACTACCTTGTAATAGGGTATTCGAACCTTTATATACTTTAAGTAAAGCTGCATGTGGTTTGACTGTGCTTAATAATCATTTTATGATAAATCTGTTTTTAAGTGGATATAGTAAATAGTAAACCACATATCCTAACAAATCCCGTATTTCCTATAGCCCATTGCATCCATCCGGTTGGTATCCAGCACATCCACCAGCAGCTTCAGATCACCATCCGAAGGCTGGCACTGCCTGGCAGGAGGTATCACCTTAACATCCCGTTTCACGAACACTGCCCCGCCCCGCATATTGGCGCACATGTACCCCGAACTCTTCCCTGTTATGATAAGGGTGCCAGCCCGCATATCAGCACCCGCAAACTCGCCCGCACTCCCCTGCACCACCACAGTGCCGCCCGATAGCAGCGTGCCAGTGTTCATGCCCGCATCTCCTTCTATAATAATAGTGCCCTTTCGCATCAGTATCCCAGTGCTCAGGCTTACATCCCCCCGGACTACCACCCTGACATCCCGCTTACACCGCGCACCTACCGTGTCCCTAACTACTCCATCTGCCAGCACCAGACACGGCACATCCTCCTCCCGGAATGAATTGCCGGTGTCAGTGAACTCATCGTCCCCCATCCCATTATGCAGGATGTCAGTGATGGACCTGAAACACCTGTAGCCCTCCCTCCTAGAAGCGACCTCGACCACGTTTCCCATTGGCTGTGCCACACTGCCTGACACATATATCCTGCCCGAAACCATGCTGATACCCATACGGGTGCCCGCATTCCCGTCTACAAATATGCTGCCCGCTTCCAGCGCCCGAGCGCTGCCCCCGAAATATTTCAGGTCAACACCCAGGCTGGAACCCAGCCTGCTGCCAGCATCCCCCTTTATTCGGACATCTCTGCCCGATATTAGATGTGCTACCAAATCCCTGTAAGTAAAATGTGTATCTACCTGCCATTCCACGGGTTTGTCAGGGTCAAGCTCTAAACCCTTATGCTGCCAATAGAAATTATACGTAAAGTCACAAAGGCAATCCACTTGTGTGGACATATCCAGGGTCAGCAGGTCAGTCATCCAGACCTAATTATCCGGGTTCACTTAACTATTTATCTAAATCCTTTTATGATGCAATGACATTTTGTACCCCATGAAACTGTGGGCATTCAGGGTACCCGGCACAATGGCAGAGGATATTCGAAGGTTGCTGCTCCAGGCCGGGAATATCCATCCGGAAGCACAGATACGCCGGGACGATGAACACATCCTCATACCTGTGACTGGAAAGCCTGAGCCGGACGAACTGGCAGTACTGTCCGGTGCTGATGAGAATATTTCACTAATTGAA
>JAIWAT010000027.1:0-13140 GCA_048634225.1 Anaerolineales bacterium
AGTTTGCTGATATGATCGCGAAGCCCGGATACCTGGGTGCGGGGGATATCCTTTTCAACCTGGAGCAACTGGTATTCCTGAAGGGTCACAGGCACAAGGTCAATATTCCCGTTAGATGCAATGTTCTTCACCTGTACAAATATCGTCTCCCCCACTTCAGGGGTCCTGGTCAGGTGCTTCTGGTGTGCCAGCCCACGGGTACGCGGGTTCAGGTTCACAAAGGCACCGAAATTGGCCAGGCTGTCCACCACTCCCTCATAGGTCATGCCAATCTCCAGATCAGAAGTATCGCAGGCAGGACTCAGTTTCTGTACCAGCGGTTTTTTGGCGCAGGAAGCACACATATCACCTTGTGTATCAGCATCCAGGGGCTGGCCGCATACCCGGCAGTTGACCATTTCACCCCTGCCGCCGCATACCTCGCATTTCTGCTTCACTGTAATGGTGCCGGAGCCGCCGCACTTCTGGCATTTTCCCCCACCTTCCAGCAGGCTTCCCAGGTCCTTTTCTGTCATTTTGGTAAGGTCAAGACTCTTAGGTTTGCCTGATCCCTTGCAGTCAGGACATTCCTGCTCTGAGGTATCAATATATCCTGTGCCCTTGCATGCAGTGCATTGTTCGGTCATGGTTAATGGAAAAATTATTAGAACAGGAAATCAGGTCATCAGAATTTGCGCTCTATCATGTAATCTGCCAGCGCCAGCAGTATATCCTTTGCTTCGCTCTCGGGCAGGACATCCAGTTTTGCCTTACCCTCGGCCACAAAATTCCGGGCCGTGGTAAGGGCATAGTCAATGGAACCTGAATCTTCAAGCTTCTCCAGGGCGTCATCAATCTCCTCCCTGGTAGCCTCTCTTTTGCCGAACACATCCAGTTTTACATTATTATCCCTGGCGTGGATGGCAATCAAGGTCTGCTTGCCTTCCATCAGGTCACTTCCCCTGACCTTTCCCAGCACCTCTTCCGGCGTGATCAGGTCCAGTACATCATCATATATCTGGAAACCCACGCCGGTCAGCCGTCCAAAATCCCATAGTGCCTGTGCTTCCTCGGGAGTCCCGCCGCCGAGGATGGCTCCTATCTTACAGGATGCTGCATACAGTATGGCAGTCTTTTTTTCCACCATTTCCATGTACTCGGCCTCAGATACATTATTCCTTTTCTCAAAACTGATATCAGTCCACTGTCCTTCACAGATCTCTATACACGTAATGGACATCATGATCATGCATTCCACCATCCTGGCTGCGTCAGTTTTGGTCTGGCTGAGGATGTGGAACGACTTTGAATACAACGTATCACCTGCCAGTATAGCACCAGACAAACCCCACTTCACATGAACTGCAGGCATCCCACGCCTGAGGTTATCCTCATCCATGATATCGTCATGTATTAGGGTGAAGTTATGGACCAGTTCAACAGTGGTAGCTGCAGGAATAACATCCTGTGGGTTCCCGCCAACGGCTTCGGTGGAAAGGAAAAGAGCCGCAGGCCGCAACCGTTTTCCACCCGCATCAAAGAGGTATCGCATAGCACGGTAGAGTTCATCAGGCTCTCCGATCGGCATCAGGTTCTGGATGGCCCCATCCACCATTGAGCCTCTTTTATTTATTTCTTCAAGCAAATCCATATTAATCCCCTGTACAATATCAAATTATTCCACAAGTATCTCTTCACCGTTACGCATAATAAGTACATTCTCACCGAAAACATAACCAGCGTCTTCGGCCATTTCCATATAATTACCATGCATCTCAATATTTCCGTGTGCGGGTATCACGTATTCGGGATTTATTAACCTTAACAGCTCCCAGTGGTCTTCCTTGTACGCATGACCTGAAACATGCACATTATCATATATCCGTGCCCCCTTCATTCCCAGTTTCGTTTCAAGCGAATACCGGTTAGCCCGGGTCAGGGGATTTGGTATCACGTTTGCAGAAAATACCACCTTGTCACCCTTTTCGATCTTGTAATCAGTACTATTTGAAGCTATCCTGGGCAGTATGGCACCGGGCTCGCCCTGATGACCTGTGACAATGGGCAGGTACTTTTCCTTACCTTCATTATCAATGCGTTTCAGGGCCTTATCAATTGATTTCCGGTGGCCGTATATCTCAAGGTTCTCAGGGAATTTTAAAAATCCCATCTTTTCGGCAGTACCAACATATTTCTCCATCGAACGACCCAGCAACACAGGGATGCGCCCCATATCTGCTGCTGCATCAATTATGGACTTTATCCTGGCTATATGGGATGAGAACGTAGTAACTATCACTCCTGACTCGGCCTCCTCGGTACCCAACAGCACATCAGATACCATATCTGCTGCTATCTTTTCAGATGGGGTCTTGCCCTTGCGGTCAGAGTTGGTACTTTCCGTGATCATCAGGCTCACTCCTTCTTTCCCGATCTGCCGCAGACGCTCAAAATCAGGTGCTTCACCTATAGTTGGTGTACGGTCTATCTTGAAATCGTTTGCATACAATATGATACCATCAGGCGTGTGTATGGCGGCAAAGGCTGCATCAATGATACTGTGCTGCACCCTTATGAGCTCAATTGATATATTGGGGCTCACTTCATACATCTGGCCTGTTGGAAGGCTCTTTACCTTGTTTTTCACCTGGTATTTCTTCTCATTACTTATCTGCTGCTTGATCAATTCTGTTGTATATGGCGTGGATAGGATAGGCGCATCATATCTATGTGCCAGTTTTGGTATGGCACCAATATGGTCCAGATGCCCGTGAGTACACACGATGGCCTTTACCTTTCCTCCGACCTGCTTCATCACCCTGTCATCGGGTATTACACCCATATTGATAAGGTCCCGGGAATTTTTCCTGTCAATCTCTACATCTTCATGTATCTGGACCCTGTCAAGACGGAGTCCCATATCCATTATGATGACTTCTTCACCCACTCGTATTGCGGTCATGTTGCGGCCCATTTCGTTATAGCCGCCTACCGCTGTAATGCCTATTTCTGTCATTAAAATTTATCTCCTTTTAAAATATTATTATCTCTTCTACAACTATCTTTCTCTTCTATCTACGTGCAAACCGGGCCGTATCAAACCCGCGCTCATTCAAATACTCATTAGTTTTTCCTGTTATTACTACCCGGGATTGCATAAGCTCCCCAATGGTAGCGCTGCCGGTCAGGAACATAGCAGTCTTCAATTCTTCCAGGAAGACACTAAGCCTGGCCTTCACATCTTCCGGTCCATTTAACGCCGGTACTACCAGCGGCAGTGCTGCTGCGCACACGCTGGCACCTATTGTGAGGGATTTCGCCATATCTACTCCTGTACGTATTCCTCCGGTTGCGATAACCGGCACTGAAATGTTGCTCTCTATCACACTAATGGCCGTGGGTATACCCCAGTCCCAGAACCGGTTACCCAGTTCTTCGCTCATGGTATCGGACTGCTGCCTGGCCCTGTAGACTTCTACACCAGCCCAGGTTGTACCGCCCAGGCCCCCTACATCTATAGCAGACACACCGGAATCGCACAACTGTTGTGCCACCTCGCGGCTGATACCTGCTCCTGTCTCCTTGGCTATCACAGGTATCGTAAGTTCGTCACATACCTGTTTGATAAGCTCAAGCCCGCCTTTTGCATCTGTATCACCTTCGGGCTGGATAGCTTCCTGCAGGAAGTTCAGGTGTATGGCCATGGCATCGGCATCTATCATTTCAACAGCCTGCCTGACCCCCTCGACCCCGTATTCCTTAAGCTGGGGCAAGCCTATATTCCCGTAAACAAAGGCATCGGGTGCGGTGTCCCTTACTATCCTGAACGAATCCTCCTGGGTAGGGTCTTCGATGGCAGCTCTCTGGCTGCCTACACCGATGCCGATTCCCATCTCCTGTGCGGCAATGGCCAGTGACTCGTTCACCTTTGTAGTATCGGGATGGCCTCCGGTCATGGAAGCTATCAATAAGGGGAATGCCAACCTGTGACCCAAAAACTCAACAGAAGTATCTATCTCCTGCCTGTTGATCCCTGGCAGTGCATTGTGTACAAGTGTTATTTCCTCGAACCCTGTGCGCCTGAAATTGTGCTCATCCCTGTTTGCTTCCACATTCCGGTTGGCACATAATTCAAGATGTTCGATCTTTCTGTTTGATGTACTCATGTTTCCCTTACCATTATTGTTAAGAATTCACTTATCCTTTTGTATAAGTGTACCCGGTGTCGCACCATCCAGGAATGCACGAACATTCCCTGGTATCGATGCATTGAATATCCGGCTGCTGATACCTGACCTGTCAGCAAGGTCCACCAGTTCGGTTACTTTTCCCAGCATGCCGCCGGTAACATCGGTATGTGAAGACCCGCCAATATGGACTTTTACCTCGTCAAATGATGCAGGTGTTATCACAGGTACTGTGTGTCCTTTGTCATCCAGTACCCCATCTGTCACGCTGGCGATACCTATACTTTCGGCACCCAGTTGTTGTGCAATATACGGCACTACCTGGTCGCCGCTTAAGACGGCTGCGCCTCTTGTTGCATCCATGACCACGTCGCCGTGAAGTACCGGGACCATCCCCCTCTCCAGCATAACAAGGATGTGGGTGGTAAGCATTTCACTGATACGTCCACAATCAAGCAAAAAACTTCCGAACGGATGCACAGGAACCGCAGGCACTCCAGCCCGGTTCAGGGAATCGACAACCATGTTGTTCAATATCCTTACACTGCGGTGCGTCTCAATGACACCTTCCATATCAAATTGTTCAGTTAGCCGGTATTTCCTGGCAAGGGGATGCCCGAAAGAACCCGCACCGTGAACCACTATCAGGTTGCCTTTGTTTGCAGCCTCCACAGCCATGCCCGCAATCTCACCTGCAATGCGATCGATCTCACCAGGCAGGGCCTTTGGGGTCTGGCTGGATCTTTCAGTAATAATACTGCCTCCTATCTTCAGTACAGTCAGGCCGGTCAGGTCCTTCATTCAACCTTCACCCCTTCGTGGGTGGGACTTGTAATAATGGCCTCCCCGCCTGCAGAACGGATCGCATCTGCCACTTCATCCGGGTGATCAGTGATAGCGACCATACAGCCCCCTCCTCCTGCACCTGTGGTCTTGGCACCCCATGCACCGGCACCCCGTGCAGCCCAGACAAGGTTTGAGAGTTCCCGTGAACCTACACCCAGTGCATCGAGCAGACCGTGGTTTATATCCATAAGAGCGCCCAGTGCAGCGTAATCCCTGTCTTCAATCAATACTTCACCGTAACCGGACAGGCTGCCAATTGTACTGATGATCGGGTCAATTGCTACCGGGTAATCCTCCTTGAGCGACCTGACATTCGCCACCAGTTCCCTTGTAGATGAAAAACTGCCTGTATAACCTATGACAATGGGACACCCGGGTAGTGATAATTTTTGCCTGCCAGGTATGGTCACCACACCGCCCATTGTGGACACAAAGGTATCGGTAGGACTTGCCGCACCCTGTACCTTGCCTTCAATGGCATGCCCTATGGCAGCGATCTCAGCAAGGGTATGGCCAGTATCGAATTGGATGGATAATGCATACAGTGTTGCAATTGTAACCGCAGCCGATGAACCAAGTCCTGAACCCACGGGTAGGTCGGATGTTATATCGATCCTTACGCCACCGTTAATGTATTGTTCCATTTCCCTGATACACCGGGTAACATAGGGGTGTTTTACAGTATCAAGGCCGGTTGTACCCAGACTCGAACTGATAACATGCCCGCCGGATGGCTGTACACTCACCTGTGTTCGCAGGTCCACTGCACAGGCAATGGCTTTCTCACCATATACCACTGCATGTTCGCCAAAAAAATAGATCTTGCCGGGCGCGCTACATGTAGTTACTGTCATAATAAAATTTTATCACTCAATTGTTACTCAATAATGATGCCCGCATATCCCACCACAGCAGATGTGTCGCCAGTTACGTCACCACTGGTGGTATAGTTGAGCAGGGTACCCTTTGAAGCACCCAGTGCTTTGGATGCCGTAAGCATTGCCGAGATGGGGCCGTACCCGCAGACCGATGCGTTTCTTTCTGCCAGGCGTTGATAGAACCTGTCCACATCCAGTTCCAGGACCGGTTCGATAAGATAGTTATCGGTCTCCTTTGCCACACTATCTTCCACGTAATGGCTGAAGTCACTGGAAGCGATGATAACGATCCTGTTATCACTGTCCTTAATAGCCTGTGCCAGCTGGTCCCCTACTTCTATAGCAGTCTCCTTATCCTGCAATCCCATGCATATGGGAACAATGTTGAACTCATGGGAAAAACGGTACTGCAGGAAGGGTAGCTGGACCTCAATGGAATGCTCATACTGGTGTGCGCTCTCGTCCAGGTCGATTATACCGCCAAGAAGTTGTTTTACCAGTTCTTTGTTGACAGGTACATCTCCTAAGGGAGTATTCCATGTTTCCCGGGAGACAGCTACTACAGAGCCCAGCCCCGTATGGTTCGGACCCAGCAGTACGTATGTGTCAGCTTCCGGTAAAGCAGTATAGACATTAGCGGCAGTTGTACCTGAATAAGGATAGCCTGCATGGGGAACTACAGCTCCGGTAACATCCCTTACACCTCCGGTGATATCAGTGAAACACCTTTTTAGTTCCCTTTTCAGGTATTTCGGAATACCGGGGTAGAACTGTCCTGATACAGCCGTTCTCCTCAAATCCTGCACCGCCTCACATAGTATGTTATTGGAATTACTTATAGTTCTGTTTCAAAATCCTCTAACTTGTAATTAAAGGGGATGCCTTTCAATGCAGTAGTCTGCTTAGCTACCAGGTAATATACCAGTGAAAGGGCCTTTCGTCCCTTATTGTTTGTGGGGATTACCAGGTCCACGTTGGAGGTGGAATTGTTAGTATCACACAGTGCAATAACCGGAATGCCGATACTCACTGCTTCCTTGACCACCTGGTTATCTCCATGTGGGTCTGTTACCAACACAATATCCGGTTCCGTATATAAATCCAGGACCGGATTCGTAAGTGTCCCTGGTATGAACCTGCCCACTATGGCTTTGGCACCGATGGTCTTTGCCAGCATCTGGACAGGATGATGCCCGTACTGTCTTGCAGATACGACCAATATCTTAGTGGGATCATATTTTGCAAGCAGTGCTGCTGCCGACCGTATTCTTTCATCTGTGGACTGGATGTCCAGCACATAAAGCCCATCTGTCCTTACCCTGTAGACAAACTTCATCATATCCTTTGTCTTCTGCTGGGTGCCGATATGGATACCGGCTGCAAGGAATTCGTCCAGGGGGACTATGGAATCGTAACCCGCGTCCTTTACTACTTCAATATCACTTTCCATTTTTACACCTTTAAAATTATATTATTGTTATTTAATTATTATTCAATCAATATTAAATTACTATTCAATTACTATTCAATTACTATTCAATTATGCTATCATCATTTAATATCCTAATTTGGTTTTACTTCGCTCAACCGTTTGACCGTTATTGGGATTATTCCCATTTCAAGTTCCCTTAATGCAATCTCAATAGGCTCGCCTGAATCATCTTCAAGAAGCACAGGTGCCCCCATAGATATCTGCAAAGCACGTGCACCGATGATGCGTGCACGTTCATAACGGGTTAATTTATCTTCTTTCAACTATTTCACCTCAAAAATAAATAGGAATAACTACATACTTTGAATGACAGTTTAAACTGATACGTTCAACCGATACATTCAACTGATTCGTTCAACTAATACTTTACACTAAATACTTTACACTGATACATTTGCTCCCGGAGTCCCTCCGGGAATGGTTACATATTCTGTACATTGCATGTTGATTTTCCTTTTAAGGGTTTTGGATAACCATGGAAACCTGAATGGGGTTGCTGAGATTCGAACTCAGGTTGCGGCGTCCCGAACGCCGTAGGATGGTCCAGGCTACCCTACAACCCCTACTGGTATGGAGCGAAGGTATCTACCAGTTTTATGTGGGAAAGCAGCATCCTGCGGCAGCAGTATCTATCGATACCAAGGTCGTCCAGGACTTTTCCCGGATTCTCGAATTCTGACACGCGCTTTTCATACTCTTCCCATACACTGGCAATGACCTTACCACATGTGAAACATCTTACCGGAATCATCTTAATGGCTCATCTATATGATTTCTGGGACTTGGCTCTTGCACCTGGTCCACCGAACTTCTTTGTTTCCTTCTGTCTGGAATCATTAACAAGAAGGCTCCTGTCGTAAGCAAGCATTGCGTCCTTCACTGCCAGATCCCCGGTCCATTCTACGACACCCTTTCCAATGGCAGTCCTGACTGCATTTGCCTGACCCATGACACCCCCGCCGCGGACATTTACATCAATGTCGATCTTTGAGGTTACATTATCACTTATAAAAGCTACGGCTTCCAGTATCTTGAGTCTTGCTATTTCCGGTTCGTATATTTCAATGGGTTTTTTATTAACCCTTATACGGCCTACGCCTTCTGTGATCTTGGCCCTGGCAATGGCAGTCTTATTTTTTCCTGATGTATTGATGATCTTGACCATTTATCTTCCTCCTGGTTAGGATTTCGCACCCAGTCGTTTGCTGAGTTCCTCAAGCCTGATATACTTGACAGAGCTCAATTTATTCATATTAGCTTCAGCAATGGATACTTTCTCTTCACTGCTCAGTGCATCGGGCACCCCGATAAAGGTTTTCAGTCTTGACATGGCATCTTTGCCTCTTGCTCTCTTATATGGCAGCATGCCCCGTATTGTTCTTTTTAATATATGGTCAGAGCGTCTCGGGAAGTATGGCCCGAACTCTCTATTGCCCCTGTCAACGGACTGTTTGTATTCACCAAATGTGGCAATCTTTGAACCGGAAATTACAGCTTTCTCGGCATTTACGATGAATATTTCTTCACCTTCAAGAAGCCTTTTGGCTACAACACTGGAAAGCCTGCCCAGTATCATTCCATTTGCGTCTATAATTGTCATTTCATCGCACCTCACTGCATTATCTTCACACCGGAACCATTTGGGTTCTCTTTAACCAGGTCCTCGATGTTAAGGCAGGACCCCCCTTTTTCCATGATCTTTTCCCTTGCACTTTCACTAAATCCCAGTGCAGCTACTACTACCTTATGCTCGATGTTACCGGAACTTAATACTTTTCCCGGCACGATAACAGTTTCATCTTCACTGGTATATCTGTTGATCTTGCTAAGGTTCACTGCAGAATAATTCCTTGTGGGGCGTTCAAGACGCCTTGCAATGTCCCGCCAGATATTCACTCCATTATCGCGGGATAAGGCCTTGAGGTCGACGATAAGGCCGACTATGCGTGGATTTGTTTTTCTGATTATTTTGCTCAATTGTTGTTCCTCCGTATGACCCTAAAAAAGGGCCTGACTCACGCAGATTCGCTGCGTTCGGGTCTGTACGGCCCATACGCCATAGGATATTCAAATCCCTACGGTCAGGTTATTTGGAAATAAAAACCAAATTAACTCTGATGCATCTGTGAGTTATATTAATTACTTAATACTACGACGGCTTCATATTACTTGTCAATATAAATAATTTGTTATGGATTGGTTTTTTTCCCTGAAAAAAGTCTGTCTGCCATTATTCAAGTATTGAATATGGATCATCCACATTCATGAAGCAGTAAAAACGGAAGATACCTCTGGAAGTCTTTCCCTGTTTCCCATAAGAACAACAATATCATCTTCCAGGAGTTTTTCCTCCCCATCAGGATTGTTCAGCACATCATTTCTCCTCTGGATTGCAAGCACTGTGAATCCCCATTGCTTCCTTAAGTTCAGCTCAGCCAGGGTTTTTCCGGCGGCAATTGATCCCCCCATCACCCTGAAAGTCTCAAGCTCAATGTTTGTCAGGTGATGCCCCAGATCATCAATAGACCTGGATTTGTGATATATATCCCTGATCATTTCATACCCATCCTTGCGCACCCTTTCAACATTCTTCTCGATCTCTTCTTTTGGAATAAGATACCTTGACAGCACCCTGGAAAATATCTCGATAGAGGTTTCGAATTCTTCCGGTATGACCTCATTGGCACCCAGTTCGTACAGTTCTTCCAGTTCGCTGATATAGCGTATACGGGTAATTATATAGATTCCGGGATTCAGTTTTCGTGCAGTCCTGACCATCATGCGGGTATGGGCAGGATCAGATATGGCAACAACCAGTATCTTCGCCTTTGAGATATTAGTAAGTTTAAGGACATCCTCTTTTGAGGCATCGCCATAGAATATAGGCAGACCGTTCCTTTTTTCAGATATCACGGTTTCAGGGTTCATTTCCACCACTACAAATGGGATTTTCACGGCAGACAGCACCTTTGAAAGATTTCTTCCGTTTATGCCGTAGCCAGCGATAACCACATGTTTTTCAATTTTAGACCCTATTGTTTCTTTCAGGATGTGATCAGATACCTTTCCATTACGGGTTATAAAGTCCTCTATCCTTGGCCCCATCTGGATCATGAATGGCGTAGCTATCATGGTCAGGATAGCAGAGGCCAGGAATATCTGGTAAATATCATTATTCAACAGGCCATGCTGGATACCTATCAACGAGAGCACGAAAGAGAACTCGCCGATCTGGGCAAGGGACAGTCCTACAAGGAAGGCAGTATGTATGGGATATCTCAATACAACGGTAGAGACCATGCTCAGCATGAACTTGATCAGGATGATCAGGATCACTACATACAGTATAATAGAAAAATTATCCAATACAAATCCCAGGTCCAGGAGCATGCCTATTGATATGAAGAACAGGCTATTGAACACGTCCCTGAGAGGCAGTATCTCGCTCAGCGCCTGATGGGAGAACTCTGATTCAGAGATGATCAAACCAATTATGAATGCCCCTATAGCAAGGGATAATCCTGCCATAGAGGTCAATGTAGCTGTACCCAGGCAGATCACGATCATACCCAGCAGGAACAGTTCCCTGTTCCGGGTCCTGACAATGTGGTATAATATGGTGGGTACAATGAACCTTCCTGCTACTATTAATAATAAAACGATTGCAATAGCTTTCAGTATCGAGAATATCATGGCACTGGACGATGTACCGGCAGTACCTGCAAGTAATGGTACAAGCAGGACCATCAAGATGATGCCCAGGTCCTGGAATATCAGAATACTAATAGTAACTTTTCCGTTCGGACTCTCCATTTCAGCCCTCTCAGATAGTATCCGGAGTACAATGGCTGTGCTGCTCATTGATACTAAAAATCCTAAGAATATGGCAATTCCAGGGGGTTGTCCTGCCGCAATTGCAATCAAAGTCACAACTACAATGGTCAGAAGCACCTGCATCCCACCTCCCAGCACGATAGTTCTCCTGGATTTTATTAATTCTTTTAGTGAGAACTCAATACCTATTGTGAACAGTAATAATATGACCCCTATCTCAGCAAACAGTTCGATCATTGTCTGGTCTTTTATCAGACCAATTACGGAAGGACCGATTATCACACCTGAGACAAGGTATCCCACAATTGGAACAATACGCAGTTTATGAAATAGGAAAACAATACCTACTGACAGGCTGAAGATCAATACAATATCAGTTAATATTGCAACAGTTTCTAAAGTCACGTCGTACTATTTTGAAACACGTTATATATCTAGATAACCTATATCACTTCAGTCAACTAATTTAAAAGTTATTTTGACGATGCTCCTTTTCCCGGTATAGAGGTTGTCTAACAATTACTGTCCGCAATAATTTTCCTGCTTCTTTTTTATTTCCGGCATATTATCGCCATTCAAGTACATGCTTGATTTTATTCGTAGCGTTGCGTCCACACCATATGTATTTTTAAGCTATTCTGCCAGTTTTGGACTGGCAAATTCTTTATCCGCAACAACAATAATGGGTATGCCAGAAAGCCACTCCATCTGCTATAATCCTTCAATAACTGGTGTCAAGACATATTTCCAGTGATCAAAGGAGCTATTTCCTTTCCGGTCTAGAACAATCCAAAATAACGGTATGGCACGCCCCTTATAACTGACAGCAACCGATAGGATGTTGATGTATTTACAGCGTTTTTTCCAGTCGGTGCGGTCCATTGTCAGCACAATCTTAGAAAGTTTCGAGAGAATTGGACGTAATAAATAGATCAACGGTATAACCGTCATAGTAGGCGATATCTTTCTGTTGGATAAAAACCGCCATATCCGTTGTGCACAAGCTGTAACACTTGGACCATTAACAGATAGGGGCTCACTCAATTTCGAAATATGTGCTTCATTTTTTCCAGCAAACAGACAATTAAACTTGAAAGCGACATTCTTAATGGTTTTGATAAATTCAAATTAATTTCTAAGAATAGTTTCAATATGGTTTCCTGTAAGTAACAAACATTCTCCATAAACATTTATCCCATCTATATCTTTTTATGATTTTATATATCTAAACTATGAAATATATAAAATCAAAGAATTTATTAAGGGAGTAATGTTTTATAAATGTTGGCTACAGAAGGATATGCAAATTGATTTTTGTTGCTGTGAAAATAGTATTTTTATGCTCATGAATGTATTGGATGGGGCATGAAGGTTTATTTCTAAATAGTTGGTTTATATCGTCTTCAGATAACGAAATATAAAAAAGTGTAAGCTACTGAGTGCATACTGTATAAATACCCCTAATGTTTTTGTGTATTTGGTAAAAATAGTCAATCCGTTCAATATTCAAGTAGCGAGTTAACAGTTCCCATGTCAACCTTCAACTTGCTATAAAAGATTACAGTAACATTGCAATATCAATTGCAACATTACTGGGATTGGGATAATTATTCTGAGAGTTTCTTATCTATTGCCTCTTCGAGCTTGTCAATCTTTCTCTCAAGACGTTCTATATCTTCCTTTGTTTCAGTTTTAGCCTTGCCGAAGGTTTCCTTCACTTTTTCGGATATCCTGTTTTCGATTTCCTCTTTCTGTTTCTTCTGTTCGTCAATAAGTTCCCTTACAAATTTCTTGCCTTCTTCCTTGTTAATCTCACCTTTATCAACAAGTTCTTTTGCGATTTCGTTGATCTTTTCTTCAGTGAGTGCCCAGGCACCGATTCCAAAAAGACCCAGTTTCCTTATAGTTTCAATCATATACAAAA
>JAIWAT010000028.1:0-12699 GCA_048634225.1 Anaerolineales bacterium
GAGCAAACACCCGCCCGATGTACTTATCACTACACCCGAAACCCTGCAGATCATGCTGACAGGCAGCCGGTTACGTAAAAACCTGGAATCGGTACAGTATGTGGTAGTGGATGAAGTGCACGAACTGGCAGCCAGCAAGCGTGGTGCCCAGCTGTCCATCGCACTTGAACGGCTGGTTGAAGTGGCAGGTGAGTTCCAGAGGATAGGGCTGTCTGCAACAGTGGGCAGTCCCGTGACAGTGGCCCGCTTCCTGGCAGGTTCGAACCGGGAGGTAGGTATAGTGGAGGTCTCCATCTACAAGGACCTGGAATTCAAAGTAGTGACCCCACAGGTCACACCTGCCGACCGAACAAGTGCACGCAGCCTGATGTGTACACCTGAAATGGCATCGCACCTGAGGGTGATAGGAGACATCGTGGATTCAAATACTTCCACCCTTATTTTTGTAAATACCAGGGAAGCTGCCGAAGCCCTGGGTTCCAGGTTCAGGATGCTGGAAAGGTCCATTGGTGTGCATCACGGCTCCCTGTCCAAAGAGACCAGGATCGAGATGGAGGATATGTTCAAGTCCGGCGACCTGAAGGGGCTGATCTGCACCAGTTCAATGGAGCTTGGTATAGATATCGGGGACGTGGACCATGTAGTACAGTACATGTCACCCAGGGAAGTGTCCAGGCTCATCCAGAGGGTGGGCAGGGCAGGACACCGCATACATGAGACCTCAAAAGGGACCATTATTACCACATTTCCGGACGATGTGGTTGAGTCATGGGCCATCATCCACAGGGTGCGCTCAGGAATGTTGGAGGAGACGCTTATCCATGAGGGTTCGACCGATACGCTGGCAAACCAGATAGCAGGTATGGTATTGGACTTCGGGGAACTGGACAGTAAGCGCATACACGACATTGTGACAAGGGCATATCCTTACCATCATATCACCCGGGAACAGGTAGATGCGGTTTTGCAGCAGGTGGGGGACAACCGGCTGGTTTGGCATGAAGAAGACGGTCGTGTAGGGCGGCGGCGAAAAAGCTGGCAGTACTATTATGCTAACCTTTCCATGATACCTGATGAGAAGAAATATAATGTACTGGATATTGTCAGCGGTCGCCCTGTGGGTGCACTGGATGAGATATTCATCGTCAATTTCATAAAACCCGGTGCGGTATTTATTGCAAGGGGTGAAATGTGGCGGGTGATGGAGATACTGCATGACAGGCAGCGCATCAAAGTGGAGCCGGTACGCGACCCCGGAGGTGAGATACCTTCATGGGTGGGTGAGGAGATCCCTGTGCCCTTTGGAGTGGCTGACGAGGTTTGCAGTATCAGGGCGAAAATAGGGAGTAAGATAGGGGCGGGACTGAGCGATGATGAGATAGTCCGGGACCTGATGGAACAGTTCCCTACTGACAGGGCTACAACTTTGAGCGTTGTGGATATCATCCGCAAACAGGTGAATGAAGGGTTTGTTGTGCCCACGCAGGATATTATTACAGTGGAAGATGCCCAGGGGTCTGTAGTAATCAATATTTGCGGAGGCCATAAGGTCAATAATACTATTGGCGGGATACTTACTGCCCTGCTTTCTGCCAGGCTGGGCACCAGTGTTGCTATGGAGATAGACCCTTACAGGATCAAACTTGACCTGCCCGCAAGGATCAGGGCAGCAGATGTAGTCAGGCTTATGATGGACCTGGACCCTGCTCACGTGGAACCTATTATCGAGATGTCTTTAAAGCACACTACTTTTTTCAAGTGGAAGATGATACAGGTAGCCAGGAAGTTCGGTGCCATAAACACGGATGCTGATTATGAACGGATAAGCCTGCAGAGGTTACTGGACGTGTACGAGGGCACGCCTATGTATGACGAGGCTGTGAGGGAGATATTCCAGGATAAGCTGGATATTGGAAGGACAGTTGATATAATCGGGCGCATTGCTTCAGGCGGGATACTACTGGCGGCAGGTAAGGCAAGTCCCATCGGCATATCCGGTTTTGTGGGTGGCAGGGACCTGGTGTCCCCGGCAAGGGCGGATGCTTCCATTATCGAGGCACTGAAGCAGAGGATAATGAACGACAGGGTGATCCTGTTCTGTGTAACCTGTAAGAAGTGGGTGTCAAGAACCAGGGTATCCCGTGTGCAGGAAATACCTGAATGCCCTTTGTGTGAGAGCAGGATGATTGCTGCCTTGAAACCCTGGGAGGAGGAGGAGATTAAGGTGTTTAAGATAAAGGAGAAGACCGCTGATGACCTGAAACGGGCACGCCGGGTCTACAGGAACGCCAGTTTGGTACTGTCCCACGGCAGGACCGCGGTCATTGCCCTGGCGAGCAGGGGGCTGGGACCTGAGACCGCATCCAGGGTGATAAGGAAGATGCGCAGGGATGAGGATGGGTTCTACCGGGATATACTGGAGGCTGAAAGGAATTATGTCAGGACAAAGAGGTTCTGGGATTAGTTTGTTCGTATAACCACAAACTTTATTATTATTGAGTGATAAATATATTATTGTATTAGCCGTATTATTCCATCAAAAACAACTTTATAACACGTTTTTTATCCTCCTATACTTGAAAAATGTGTTTTCCACCAAAATCCAATACGGCTATTACAATTAATAACAAGGTGGCTATATTTTGGATATAGATGATGTTTTAGTTTGTCTATCACAAATTGATAAAACGAATCTGCATAAAACGATCCACTGAAACTGTCCAAGTATTACATTCCATGATTAACTTATCGTGACGCTAAGGCGATAAATCAAATTACAAACGGGATTTTAGAATTTAATTTAATTTTCTTATATTGGAGTAGAATGATGCCAACATTTTTATATCTCATCATTGTAGTTTAATATTGGAGGTGAAAGTATGCTGTGTATACTATGGTTCGAGTGGGCTCCAGAGAATACTTCAAAAGTGTTAGAAGTTTGGAAAGAATTCAAATATCCTGCAGAGGTAAAAGTGATAAACAGGTATCTCATGATAGGTAGGCATATCTCAGTGGCAATATTTGATGCTCCAAATGAGGAAGCAATTTTAAAGATAACACATCCATTCTGTGAATTTGGCATGCCCCATGTAACTCCTGCATTACCGCTTGAAGAAGCACTGGAAATGATGGAGAAAATGTAAAAAAAATATTTTTAAATATTTTCATTATGTTGTTGTGGTAAATTTACCACCTCAACATCTTTTTTTTATTCTGGTGTGAAGCTGATGTAAATGCTAAATCTGTCTCACTCGGTCACACAAAAGAGCATTCGCAACCGACATTCCGAAGGAGTGGAGGCTTAGAAAATCCGCAGGATTTTCGCAACCATCCCAATAATAACCACCCCAGCGATTATATTCTGATCAGGCTTCCACCGTGACTAGGACTGTCGCCAATCACCAAGGCCACCTTGCGTTCGCTTGCGCTTTTGGCTGTGGCTGCCGATACTAGGGAACTCCGCACAGCACCTCACGATGCTGCACTTCCTTTTCTCTTCGCTCGGAAGCAGAACTGTGCGGAGGGATTTTAACCCACAGTGGGACATGATTTTTTTACCTCCTGTGTCCTGTTTATTTATCTTTCTCTTTTATGCTTCGAGGCACGCCAGTCACGGACTCCGCATTGGAAGGTGCGGAGCATCTCCGCATGTATGCTCATGGTTTTCTCACTTTCCGCAGGTAAATTCCAAAAGTGAATCTTTTTAATATTACTTCTTCCATTTCACCAAGTAACCTCATCTGGGGGGATGAACTACTGCATGAATATAACAACTACAGCACTATCTCATTTAGGATTAGTTAGCGGAACGTTTGATGAACTTGGGATTAAATACGTTCTTACTGGCAATCGTTTATTATTTTATATCATGACCATTTTTATCCCCTCGGCGCTTATTTATTATAGATATACTTTTGATTCAGGGAGTAGTACTAACATTGGCGTGCTTACTGGACTATTATCTATCAGGATGGCTGAGTCTGTAGTCAGGAAGACTGATGAACATCACCGAATATATTTCGAAACGTTCTTATTATAGCAAACAATAAAGAAAAGTATACATCATATCATTGAGGGAAATCAAATGGCAAAAGAAGACAAAAGACTTGTACTTGCAGAAGAGGATTGCATTGGCTGCGGAATCTGTGTAACGGTATGTCCTACCAATCTTAAACAGGAGAAGGACATAAACTTTGATGTCGATGCCGAGCCCAGGGCAATAGCTGTGGACAATGGCATGGCTGTCATAAACGATGACCTGTGCATAGCATGTGGCATATGCACCAAGAACTGTCCGGTAGATTCACTAACCATCGAAGTTATAGCATAATATTTTAGGGGTCTGGACCCCTACTGTTTTTTCGAATTGCTGACCTGTAACTTACCTGTGGTAAGGAGTCAATTACTAAAATTTTTATTCAATCCCGCCCATACTCCATTGGTTCCATGCGTATACTTCACACTTCTGATTGGCATATAGGTAAAAAGATCTACGAACAGGACAGACTGGATGAACATGCCCGGTTCCTGGACTGGCTGCTGGAAACCATAATTGACAGGGACGTGGATGTCCTCCTGGTTTCGGGGGATGTCTTCGATTCATCAATGCCCCCTGCCCGGGCCACTGACCTGTACTACCAGTTCCTGTTTAACCTGTACGAGAAGACCCGCACCCATGCAGTCATAATCGCAGGCAACCACGACTCGGCTGTAAGGCTTGCCGCACCAGGGCAATTCCTGAAGATGGCCCGCATGCATGTGGTGGGCGGCATCCGCGAAACCGCGAAGGATTGCGTGGTGCACCTGGACGTAAATGGCCAAACCGCTGCCTTTGCCGCCGTGCCCTACTTAAACGAGGGCGATATCCTGCCTCATATTCCGCTGGAAGCAGAAATAGAACGCTCGCTGAGATACCGGGAGGCTATAAAAAGGATATATAATGAATGCTTGTCGGCAATGGATGCCGATATTAAAGTGTTTATGGGACACTACTTCATCCAGGGCGGCACCTCCGGAGACTCGGAGCGGCTGGTGCAGATAGGCGGCATTGCGCCGGTCAGGACCGATGACCTTCCCGGTGATGCAGATTATATTGCACTGGGGCACCTGCACAGTCTCCAGAAGATCAAGGGGGGCAGCTGTCCGGTAATGTATCCGGGTTCGCCCCTGCCGCTGAGTTTCAAGGAGGCCGAATATGACAAGAAAGTGTTACTGGTTGACCTCGGCACTGACGTTGCGTGTAATATCGAAAAGGTCACTGTGCCCGTGTTCAGGAAACTGGTAAGGGTGAAGGGGAACCTGGACGAATTGTTGAGAAAGGCCGGTTCCGAGGACTGGAAGGATAAATACATTGAGGTAAAGGTACTTCTGGACGGCCCGACTATCGGGTTGGGAGATACCGTGCGCCAGGCATTTGCCCAGAAGGGGGGCAGGGTGCTTGTGGTAGAGTCAGTACTGCCCACGGCAGGTGGTGAAATTATATCCACAGAGGATATTAAGACCAAGACCCCTGTGGAAATTTTCCAGGACTTCTACAAATACAAATTCGGCGAGAGCGGGTCTGATACCGAACTGGACGAGTTGCTTACCACTTTTAACGAACTGCTGGATATCGGTAGGGAGCAGGAGGGTGAGCCTTGAAACTCCTGTCCCTGCGCCTGAAAAATATCAACAGTTTCAAAAATGAGCTCCACCTGGACTTTACCAAAGAACCGTTGTCTGATGCTTCCCTGTTCGCCATCACAGGCCCAACCGGTTCGGGTAAGACAACCCTGCTGGATGCCATGTCCGTGGCCCTGTATAACCGGACACCCAGGCTGGATGGGACGGGCAGCAGCAATCCGGTCAATCTATTAAGCCAGGGAACAGGAGAAGGTTTTTCCGAGGTGGTGTTCCAGGCCAATGGTACGCAGTACCTGGCCGAGTGGCGGGCCAGACGGAGCAAAAAAGGTGATATCACACCCAAAGTAAAATTGCTCCGTGCAGATACAGAGGAACTTATCACCAGCAGGCGGAAAGGAAAAAGCGGCAGTGACATGGCAGATATGTCTGTCGAAGACGCAGTTACAAGTATACTGGGCATGGATTTTAATGCTTTCAAGCGCTCCATCCTGCTGGCACAGGGCGATTTTGCAGCATTCTTAAAGGCCAGTGCCGATGAGAGGAGGCAGATACTTGAAGCCACCACGGGCATGGGGCAGTTCGAGGTGCTGAAGGAGAATCTGAACCAGCAGGTCAGGAAGGTGACAGGCGAATACGATATTACCGGGGCCGGTCTGGAGAAAATGCCGGAGGCATCTGCTGAAGAGATCGGTACGGCAGAAAAAGAACTGGCCGGATTTGAAACCGAATTGACGCAGCTTAATGGATCCAGGACTGCCCTGGATAAAGAGAAAGTAGAAGAGCAGCGGCGGGTGGATGCCCATAATAAACTGGATGAGGCCAGGAAAAGACAGCAGGAACTGCTGTCAATGAAAGATGATATGGAGAGCCTTAAGGCTGAGATTGAGCGGGCGCAAAAGGCATCAGACATCCGCTCAGAGATGGGATCGTATCATACTGAAAAAGACCGGGTGGAAAAACTGGAGATTGCACTGGAAGGGAGTATACAGGAAAAGGAAGCAGGACAAAAACGCTTCGATGAAGCGAAAGCGAAATATGATGCTTCCAACCTGGAATTTGAAACAGCAAGAAATGGGGCCGAACAGAAGAAAAAGACTTTCAATGAGGCTGCCGTTCTGGAAACGCGCGGCAAGGAGCAAATAGGGGAAGCTGATACAAAACAGAAGGAAGCGGATGACCTTAAAGTAAAACTGGACAAACTTAACAGCCAGATACAACAGAAGAACAAAGAGATCACGGCCCTGGAAGAGCAGCTTAGGGGTGACAGGGAGTTCCTTGAACATAATCCCCTGCCTAAAAATGCGGATGACATGCTGGCACGGGCATCACAAACTGCAGCCTCTCTTGACGTGAAGGAACGGACATTAGGGGAGAAAAAGAAAGCTCTGGACAGGGAAAAGGACGAATACCGGGCAAAAACAGAAGAGATGGAAGGGATCGTGAATGAGGGGAAAGTCATTGAAATCGGAAAAAATGACATCACGTCCCGCCTGGAAGCTGCCAGGCAGGCACTGCAACCGCTGACAGAAGAGGGGGACGGCTCCTACTGGCGCACATTAGGGTCGGCATGGGGTGAGGTAAGGGACGCAGGCAGCAGGTTCCTTGAGTCCTATGAACAATTAAGCAGGATATTTGATGATACTATATTGACAGCCTCGGTGCAGGAATTCAATGAGAACCTGCATGAATTCAAGCACAGGACAGAACTCTTGGACCAGCAGGTAATGACTGCAGGGGAAAAGGTCAAACGCTACCAGGCAGAGGAGAAGGCCGTAGCTGCCGCTAACCAGGCACTTATCCTGCGCAGGGAACATCTCATAGCAGGCGAACCGTGCCCTGTATGCGGTTCAACTGACCACCCCGATGCAAGTAAGCACGAACCGGACAGGGAAGGTTCCATTGATATGGCGAGGGAGAATGTGCAAAGTGCCGAAGCAGAACTGGAAAAGGCAAAGCAGGGACTTGAATCCATATTCAGGGAACTCTCAAAGCTGGTAAAAAAGAAGGTTACTGCATGCGATGGGCAGCGTGGTGAAATAGAATCCCTGGCAAAACAAATAGATTCTGCCCAGAGTGAACTGAAACTGGCAGAGCAGCAGATCGAGGCCAGCAATACCCGTATTGATGCATTGAACAACCTGATAGAAGGCATCGGTCAAAAGATACAGGACATCTCTGCCGGAATAAAGGAAATGGAAGATGACATTGCAGATAACAATAAGCAGTTCTACTTAATAATTCCTGCTGAATTTGCAGGGGAGCCTCCTGGTTCTGCATTTGAGAAATTCAAGCAGCATATATCAAATACCAGGGAGTCTATCAGGCGTCTGGAGCAGAACAACAGTACACTTGTAGAACTGGGAACCTTTGTACAGGAGAACAGCAGACGCTTTGATGAAGACACAACACGCTACAACAGTCTGCTTGAAACCGCTGCCGGATACAGGAATGAGGGTAGCAGATTACTCGAACAGGTTATGGAAATAACCGGGGGTAAAGGAGTAGAGGCAGCAAGGTCGACACTTGAGGCGCACCTGATCAAAAAAGAGAACAACAGGAATACCATGCTGGAAGATTCCGGGCAGGCTGAAACGCAACTGGCAGCGATTACAGCCCGGCTGGAGGAACAGAAAAATGACCTGGACAGGACGCAGGAGAAACTGTCGGCCACCTGGTCCGTATACCTACAGGCCCTTGGGAATGCAGGTTTTAAATCTGCAGAGGAACATAAGGCATCCTTCAGGGACCCGGCCTGGATGGATGAGAAAAGACAGGCGCTGCAGCAGTATGACAAAGACTGGCATACCGTTGAAGAAAATATAAGAACACATGAAGCTGTTTTTGCGCTAACTCCCTTCAATCCCGATAACCTCATGGATATCCTTGACAGGGAGCGGGAGCTTCTTGCATCAATTGAAGAGAAGAATACCCTTAAAGGTGGACTTACAGGTAAGATAAAAACACTCAACGAGAACTTCACAAAGAGACAGGAGCAGGAGAAGAAACTGGAAGGGGCCAGGGCTGAAATGGAACGATGGCAGAAACTTGCAGGGGTAATACCTGCAAACAGCCTGAGGGACTTTGCCTTGCAGACCATGTTCGACCTGCTCATTACAATCGCAAACCGCCAGTTGTCTGATATAACCTCCAGGTATGCATTAAGGGCTGTTGACCTGAAGGATATGGTGGTAATAGACCTGTGGAACGCAGGCGAGGAACGCCCGGTCGAGACCCTGTCCGGCGGCGAGTCATTCCTGGTCAGCCTGTCGCTGGCCCTGGCACTGTCAGAACTGAGCAGCGGGCGCTCAAGGCTGGAATCCCTGTTTTTGGACGAGGGCTTTGGCACACTGGACAGCGAGACCCTGGATGCCGCCTTAAACGCACTGGAAAGCCTGCGGTTATCTGGCAGGACCATTGGTGTGATCAGCCATATCGACCAGCTTACCCGGCGCATACCTGTGAGGATAGATGTGAAAAGGACAGGGGTCGGGACATCAACTATACATGTGAAGGGGTAGGAGAACAAAATCTTCAAATGAGTTTTTCAAAGGCTTTTACTGCCTCTTTACCTGATATAACTGGCAGTTTCATACTTCAACCGCTAATGTATGAAAACTAAATTCCTGGATATTTGCAATATCGGAAACTGCATCTTCGGTCTCATCATCAAGACACATCTCAATGACTTCATGGATGTTCATGAGTGCCTCATCGAGGTTTTCTCCTTGAGTATAACAACCTCTTAAAAGCGGACACTCTACTACATAAAATCCATCTTCATCTTTTTCTACAATAATTGGAAGATTTATTTTATTTGAGCTAGATTTCATTGTAGAATTAAGTGCCTTTCATAGATTTAAGGTTGTTGTAAGTCCTATACAAAGAATATTTGCAATAGTGAATTATGGTGTGGAGTATGACTGGATTAATTAGTATGCAAGGGCTACCAGCATTAAAGGAACGAAAATAATTTCATGTTTTATAAGCTCTCTGACAAATAACCATTAGGCAGGATTCAAAGCAACAAACCGTTTTATTAAAGTATATGAAGACTCTGTACTATTAGTACGGAAATAGTTATTGCAGCGGTAAATACTTCAGTGGACATTATTTTAGTGGTTTTATATAGAGTTCCAAATTACACTTACAGAGTAGTATATTTGATCACTTAATAATATTTAATAATAAGCACATACCTACTTAATACATATGAATACCATAAAAAAAATAACCCCATACGGCTCCTGGAAATCTCCAGTCACATCAGATATGATCGTCTCAGGAACCATCAGACTTGAACAGATAGTTATCGATGGACCGGATATCTACTGGATAGAGAACAGACCAAAAGAAGGTGGACGGTACGTAATAGTACGTCACTCACCAGACACTCTAAGTACAGATATCACGCCACCTCACTTTAATGCCCGTACACGAGTACACGAGTACGGCGGCGGATCATTCACAGTTGTAGAAGGCACAACATATTTCTCAAATTTCGATGATCAACGTCTCTACCGTCAATTTTCCGGGGATGACCCGCACCCACTTACTCCTGCATTGGATTATCGTTTTGCTGATATCATTATTGATAATATCAGGAATAATTTGATATGTGTACGCGAGGACCATACACACTCCAAACAAGAACCAACCAATACTCTGGTAAGTATTGATCTTGATGCTAATAATGAATGTCAGGTACTGGTATCCGGTCATGATTTTTATTCATCTCCCCGGCTGAGTCCCAGCGGCTCACATCTTGCCTGGCTTACCTGGAACCATCCTAACATGCCATGGGATGGTACACAACTATGGGTAGGTGAAATAGAAAAAGACGGATCGATCGGACATATAGACCAGATAGCAGGTGGCGTTAACGAATCTATATTCCAGCCAGAGTGGTCGCCTGATGGTACTTTATACTTCATTTCAGATAAAAACGGCTGGTGGAATCTCTACTGCCTAAATAATAATAAAAATAATAAAAATATCAAGCCGGTTTGCCAGATAGAAGCAGAATTTGGCCTGCCGCAGTGGGTCTTTGGACAGTCCACTTATTCATTTGCATCAAAGAACCGTATCATATGCACCTATACCAGACAGGGAACCTGGTACTTAGCAAGTATTGATACAGTATCAGGCAGACTTGATGTGATCAATACTCCTTATACTTCAATAGGATATCTCAAAGCTGTACCAGGATATATAGTATTTATCGGGGGTTCACCTACAGCTGCACCATCAGTGGTCAGGCTTGATCTTGATACACACAAGATGCATGAGATGCGCTGCTCAAGTGAGATTGTGGTAGGTGTTGATATTGATATTAACTATCTCTCAAAACCAAAGCCTATTGAATATCCGACTGAGCACGGACTCACAGCAAACGCTTTCTTTTATCCACCCAAAAATCCTGAATTCGAAGCTGCGCCTGATGAGATGCCCCCCTTACTTGTCATCAGCCACGGAGGTCCGACTGCATCTACTTCAGATACATTTAACCTGATGATACAGTACTGGACAACCCGTGGGATAGCTGTACTTGATGTGAACTACGGAGGAAGTACCGGCTATGGCAGACAGTACCGCCAGCGCCTGGATGGCCAGTGGGGAATCGTTGATGTGGACGATTGTGTGAACGGTGCACGATACCTTATTGAGCAGGGCAAGGTTGATAGTGAGCGGCTTGCTATTAGAGGAGGAAGTGCAGGAGGTTATACTACTCTATGTGCACTCACCTTCCGCAATGCTTTCAAAGCAGGAGCCAGTTATTACGGAGTCAGCGATCTTGAAGCCATGGTAAAGGATACACATAAGTTCGAGTCGCGTTACCTTGACCGGTTGATAGATCCTTTTTATGAAGGAAACAAGCTATATAGCGAACGCTCACCTATCAACTCCATTGAGCGCTTATCATGTCCTGTGATCTTTTTTCAGGGACTTGAAGATAAAATAGTTCCACCCAACCAGACCGAGATGATGGTGGACGGGATGCGTGCAAAAGGATTACCAGTGGAATATGTATTATTTGAGGGCGAGCAGCATGGGTTCCGCCGAGCTGAGAATATCAAACGTGCGCTTGATTGCGAGCTTGATTTTTATTCAAAGGTTTTCGGTTTTACACTGGCCGGGTATGATGGCCACAACTTATGACAGCACATGCATACTCTAAGAAGGAGTTGCCCGATTAAGCACAGATATGATCAGGACAGGTACCTGGAAACATAAGCATCTGCGTGCATATAACCTGAGATTCAGGGTTTTTGGGGCTACAAAAATCCAAGTGTAATGAAGTACAGTCGGCTAATTTTGAGTGGGTGTAGCCTATGAAACCCTGAATTTCAGGTTATAACAGCCCATGTAAACCCCTAACAAGCCATTGAAATTTCAATGAAGGGAACTCAAGGCAATCCTCAAAGAGTTAAAACCAAATAGGGCAATTAATGGAATTATGAAACCTGTTAAGTCGTAAGAGTGCTATAAACCACTATCAAAAGCAAATATGTTATTAATTTGTAGTGAACTTACATATAATAACCATTAAACAGGATTCAAAGCAACAAACCGTTTTATTTCGTAGATCGCTGGTGTACGCCCGAGGTCGAGATTGTTGTATAAATTATGTGGTTTTGTGAAGAGGGACTTCATATAAGAACACCCTTAAAGGTAGACTTACAGGTAAGATAAAAACAGAAAACTTCACAAAGAGACAGGATGGAAGAAGCAGGATAGAAGAGATAGGATGACGCTGGAAGAACTAATTGCCGGATCGACCCAAAGGCAGCTTGATGCAATACAACACACCCATGGACCCCTATTAATACTGGCAGGGGCGGGCACAGGCAAGACCACCACCATCACTACAAAGATAGCCTACATGGTGAAAGAACAGGGTATCGACCCGGGCCAGATACTTGCCCTCACCTTCTCAAGGGAGGCTGCCGGGCACATGAAGGCCAAGGTCGAGCAGCTTCTGGGAGGTCTGGAGGTGCATGTCAGTACATTCCACTCCTTCTGTGCAGAGGTCATCAGGGAGAATGCCGACAAGTGCGGTGTGTCCCCCGAGTTCTCCAT
>JAIWAT010000029.1:0-12587 GCA_048634225.1 Anaerolineales bacterium
TTACAACAATATAATCAGGAAGCTCATCAAAGAAGCCGACTGGAAAAAATTGGACAACCGATGGAACAAAATACTTGAAAATGATGAGTTCATTTCGCTGGACGAACTGTAATGTATTCTGTAATCGTTTCCCGTACTTTCCAAAAGCAATTCCACTCCCTGCAAAAACAATTACAAAAAAGGATCAAAAATGCGCTGAAATATCTGGAAAAATATCCAAACCAACCAAGATCGGGTGCAGATATAAAGCCACTGACAACACCAAGCCGTATTCAAGTCCGGGGTCCGTAACTACACCTCCAGAATCCTACCCACATACCGAACAGCAACACATACCCCATCGCACACCCCGCACCCATCACACTGCTCCGACACCCTGATACGCCCATCCTCAAAACTAATAGCATGTTTCGGGCAGGCCTTCTCGCATATCCCGCACCCTGTACACTTCACCGCCCTCGTCAACTGTCTGGCAGCCGCTTCAAAGAGCTCTTCAGTCGCCCCCCTGTCCCCCGCAGTGACCTGGAAAGTACCATCCGTATACAGCTTCACACTCCCCCCACCTGTCAGGACCACCAGCACACCCAGTTCCTCCGAATAACGGACCTCACCCAGCATCCGCATCATTTCCACAGCATCCACAGGCCTGACCCCCCTGGCAGTACCCTCGATACTGTACCCCCCGGCCTTGCAGGGTGATATGCCCGAAACCACCCTTATCCGGAAAGCTTCATCCCCTGCATCCTTTGGGACAATATCAATACCCAACTGCCGGGCCAGCAATCGCATCTTAGGAGGATGCTCCCGCCAGCGCCAGAACCCGTGGTCGATGTAACCGCCCGGGAGCCCCAGGCGCTTGGCCCAGTCCCGCAGGTATGTATCCCACCTCTGGTACAGGTCAGGGTGCAGCTCAAGCATGCGCCGGAATTCCGCACCCAGGGCCGCCGGGCACAGCCAGCAGCCCACCCGCTCAAACCCCATGTCGTACAGGGGATTGTATTCCAGGCCCCGCCAGTGTATATACAGCCACACCTCAAGCGCACGCCAGTCGCGGATGGGGTACACATTCACCTGCCCCGGCACCAGGGGATTTTCCTCAGTAGCAGGGATGCGGGCACGGCTGAATGATTCATACTTACGTTTTCCATCAATGGTCAGGTAATTTCCCTTCTCTGGTATCTCACCTGCAGGGGCCAGCTTGCAGACCTTGCAGCACCACCTGTAATCCTTGGCAGGGGGCCCGAAATCTGGCAAGTGCTGCCAGAATACGTCCCCTGCATCCAGTTCATCCAGGTCAATATCATTATCATTGCAAAACAGTCGCACATATTCCACAGTCTCAGGGAATTCCAGGCCCGTATTGATGAAATATGCCTTAGGGCTGTGTTTCAATGCGCTTTTAGTCAGGTCCAGCACCACCAGGCTGTCCTTGCCGCCGCTAAAGGACACATACACCGGCCTGCCGCGGTATTCCTGCTGGTTGGCCAGGCCCTTTATAGTGTTCATGGCATTCTTGCCCAGGCGTTTGATAGCAGGAGCGTTGGCCTTAACTACCACGTCCATCGTGGGAACCACATCCTTCAACCGGGCCCGGCTTTTCCCTATCTTCCTGACCCTGACCGCTGGTGTGGTGGTTTGCCCCATCACTTTGGCATCCAGCAGCGCAGTACCTACGCCAATCATTGTGCCCTTCCTGACAATGACATCATCGCCCTTTTTGATATCATTTGAACAGCGCTGTATCATATCAGAACTAACGGTCTTGCCGCTGAGATGCCCTCTCACGTCAGACAGTTCAACGGTTCTGCGCCTGGTATGCGGCACCATGAGGGCGGCCCCGTCCATTGAAAGGTCAAATTGCCAGTCCAGGGTTTTCAGGTCAAAGCGCAGTATCCCAAACACCAGCCCGTCCACTATTACCTGATCGGTCTTGTCCTCGCCCCCAATTTTATTGAGCAGGATGATACGCTCGCCCAGCGGGTCGTTGCCGTAGCGGGTAATCAGGATATCATGCAGGATACCACGCTCGTAAGGTGAGCAGAACCGCACATCTCCGGGCGGTCCCAGGTCAATTCGCTGACCTGTTGAATGGCAGAGTGCACACTCGATACTGATAAGCGGGAGATTGCAGCCCGGACACCAATTGATGGATGCATCTTTTCCGGGTTTGAATTGTCTTTTATTGCGTTGTTCGGTCATTTGGTATGTAAGTATTGCAGGCAGGTATCGTTAAAACTACCATTATATCCATTCCCGAATTTTACCTGATGATTGGAATGAATACCCAATGGACCCGGCGGGATTCGAACCCGCGGCCTTCACGTTGCGAACGTGACGATCTACCCCTGATCTACGAGCCCAAAAAAGAAATTATCGGGACATTTTCCTGCCCCAAATCCAGTTCAAATAGTAAATAGTTATAAATTGATATTACAGGCGTCCCAGTTCCATCACTGAAACACTTTCAACGTCATCTACTGCTGCAAAAGCCTCTTCCACCCGATCGGTACCACCCTCGATATCACCTACGATGATAACGGCAATAACGGCTTTCAGGCCAAAAGCTATGGGTTCCTCGGTAAAACCGTGGAGTTTTACACCCTCAGGTATGACCGCTTCCAGTCCCCCTTTCAGGGCCTCAAGGTCGGTTTCAACGCCTGTCGGCATGATCTTGATCTTAGCTGCTACTTCGCCCACACTGTTCACCTCAGGGTCCCTGGATCTGGCATCCCGGACACGTATACGGGTTACTCTGGTGTCTACACATTACACATCTTCCAATTTCCCTGCCACATGAGGGGCACGGGAAACGCACATACCCTTTCTCGATAAGTTTTACTCCGCATGAAATACAGTACTCTGCTTTCTGGGTCATCCTTGTTAATTCTCCTATTAGATTTCGGTAATAGTATGATTATACTGACTTAAAACTTGCTCTTGCCATATATCAATGTGCCCCCGGTAACACCGCCTTTCAACGCTTCGATAACTCTATCAAAGTACCTGCCGTTTATCACCATACAATCCATCCCGTGTGCCAGAAGGAAAGCGGGCAGCCCCTTATCCACACAGGTCTCTTCACTGCCAGCCAGGTCACCGGCGTATATCTGCTGCACCAGTTTACCATCCAGGTAAATACCATCCACATCTGTGGCTTTTACCAGCATGCTGCTGGTCCTTTGTGCAACCCAGGCCGAAATGGTGTCTGATGTCACGTCCCATGAGTGCTCCAGGCCGCTGTCGTTCTTGCGCAATATTGTGTACGGCAGCAGAATATTTACACCTGGTTCGTGTATCTCAAGGTCAATGGTAAGTGGTAGGCCTGAGATATCTGACAGGTAATAAGCATACTGTTCCATAGCCAGTATTGCCATCCAGTGTGCCGCATCCCCTGAAATGCCTGATGTCTCCTGGAAACTCCTTACATTGTCTGCGAATACGGCCCCACCCGGAATGATAAGGACTGATTGTAAGTCCCGACGGGTTATGTCATTGACCTTCCTGATAAGTGGGGGGGCACAGTCCATTAAGCTGCCGCCCAGTTTCATTACTATCCTGGAGTTATGGGTCATTATACTGGTCATTGGTGGGTTAACATATATATGCTGTTGATATTCGCGCAGTACATGACATGTCTTACCTACTGCGGTTCCGGTCTGATCGATCCAGACCGCAGCCCAGTCCTTTGTATCAAGTTCTACGGCAATATTGACCCGTTCAGCAAAACCCGAGTTCTCAAGGTCCATCGTTTCTATGGCCGCAAGCCTGCTCTTTAGCCCGCACCGATTGGCATTCTGAATGCTCAGTCCAGGTCTCGCATTTAGTTCAAGCACCAGCGGTCCAGCCGTTTCATCGATGGCTACATCAACGCCAAGGTATCCAAGTCCCACCGCGTCATACGATTTAGAGGCTATTTCCAGAACATCCTCCCAGAACGGAATCTCCACCCCGATAAGAGTTGACCCGGTGTCCGGATGTGTATGGACCGGTCTATCCTTACAGATCGCATGGATAGTCTGCCCTCCGTATATATTTATTCCAGCCCCAAGCGCGCCCTGATGGAGGTTTGCCTTGCCAGAAGACTCTCTTGTTGGCAATCGCACCATCGCCATCACAGGTACACCCCTGTAAGCTATGATCCTGACATCAGGAACTCCTTCAAAAGATACTTTCGCAAAAGAGTGGTGGGATTTGATCAAAGACTCAAAAAAGGGTAGTGTCCTATATTTCGTGACCTACACACTTAAACATTAAAAATTCCTTCCATGTCCACGAATGTTCCGTAATTCCTTCTGCCATGCACGATGTCCTCTCGATATTTTTTATTCCTTTGGGAGTTTCAATTGTCAATGCTGAATTGGTACGAATAAAATTATTCCAACACAAAATTTCTACACCCCCGATTATTAGAAACATTTATTTAACTTCTCCTCTTATCAAAAGCGGTGATTTATTGGTAAGCGTGAAGCGCGCCCTTCTCAGTGTATCAGATAAGACAGGAATCGTAGATTTTGCAAAAGCACTTGCTAAAATGGATATTGAGATAATCTCCACAGGCGGCACAGCCCGCTCCTTGCGTGAAGCAGGTATAACTGTGAGGGATGTCTCTGACATAACTGATTTTCCAGAAATGATGGACGGCAGGGTAAAGACACTGCATCCCAGGATCCACGGCGGCCTGCTGTGCCTGCGGGATAACAGCGAGCATGTGGCACAGGCACAACAGCAGGATATACAATTTATCGACCTGGTAGCTGTCAACCTGTATCCTTTCAGTAAAACAGTAGCGAAAAAAGATGTGACCCTGGAAGAAGCCATTGAAAATATCGATATTGGCGGGCCAACACTTGTCAGGGCCTCTGCCAAGAACTATAAGCATGTGACCATTATCACTGACCCGGATGACTACTCCCACATCATAGATGAACTCCAGGCAGACGGTGAAGTATCCCTTTCCACAAAGGAGGCACTGGCAGTCAAGGCATTCAGGCACACCGCAGATTACGATGCAGCCATAGACACATACCTCAGCCGTGAACTGGGAGGCGAGGATATCCTGAGGCTCAAGTACACCTCAGGACAGACATTACGCTACGGTGAGAACTGGCACCAGTGGGCCAAATTCTATAAAGAGCCAGGAGTTGAGGGTGCGGCCCTGTCAAAGGCAGTGCAGCATCACGGCAAGGAGATGTCCTATAATAATTACGTTGATACGGATAATGCAATGCAGACCATACTGGAACTGGGTGATGACCCGGCCGCCTGCGTGGTCAAACACAACAACCCATGCGGGCTTGCTACAGGTGATACCCTGCACGATGCTCTGTCAGCGGCCTGGGACGGCGACCCCGTATCTGCATTCGGCAGTATCATCTGCATGAACCATACAATTGACCTGGAAACCGCACAATTCATGAAAGGCAGGTTTGTTGAAGTAGTGTTAGCTCCGGGTTTTGAACCTGGTGCAATGGAGTTCTTAAAGCAGAAAAGCAAGGACCTGCGCATCCTGGAACTCCCTGAGATGCGCCAGGGTATCAAAGTGGAGAGTAAGCTTACCAACATTTTAGGTGGAATGCTCCAGCAATCCAGGAATATCGGCGTGTTCGAGAAATGGGATGTGGTGACAGAACATCCATTCCCTGAATCCAAACTGGGACTGGCAGAGTTCTCAATGGCGGCATGTAAGCGGACCAAATCTAATTCTGTTATTGTGGCATGGGAGTACTCACCTGGACGGTATATGGTGCTGGGTATGGGTGCGGGGCAGCCCAACAGGGTGGATTCCATCCGGAAACTGGCTGTGACCAAAGCCAGGGAGAATCTTGAGATCATCTATGAAAGGGAAAAGCCGGATGTACCTTTTGAGCAATACCTTAAAAATGTGATGTCTGAAACCGTGCTGTCATCAGATGCCTTTTTCCCGTTTGACGATAGTATTATACATTCTTCAGAACATGATATCAGGTATATCGTGTCCCCTGGCGGCAGCATAAGGGATGAAGAGGTCATTGCCACTGCGAACCGGCTTGGCGTATCGCTGGCATTCACAGGTATGCGCCATTTCAATCATTGACGTGTGAGGATATAGCATGAAAGCTGAAAATGAAGATATTAAATATTACATTGGAATCGTTGCACTCGCAGCCATACTGGTTGGGATACTGTTCATTACAAGTATGGAAGAAAGTGTGGTTGTGGAAATGGGTGATACCGTTCAAGTGGATTATACAGGCAAGTTGCCTGACGGTACAGTTTTTGATACATCAGACCCTGAAGTTGCTGCAAGTGCAGGTGTCTACCAGGAGGGAAGGCCATATCAGCCACTTACGGTGGTAATGGGAGCACATAATGTTATAAAAGGTTTTGAGGACGGACTCTTGGGTATGAAAGAGGGAGAAAGTAAAACGCTTACCATAGCACCCGAGAATGGCTATGGCCCCTTGGATCCCACAAAAATAGATGTTGTTCCCCAGATAGAAGATATATCTGCCACCCAAGCATTTGATAGGGAAATTGAGGTTCCCGGAATCCAGTTCAACATGACATTCGGTACTGAAAATGATGTGGGCGATACAGTCACTGTACCTGATAGTCCTATCAATCTGACAATTATTGAAATCGGCGATACTGTCAAACTGTCCTATGATATGGAGGTAGGGGACATGATAGAGGGAGGACAAGCACTGTGGCCGGATGAAGTTATAGAAGTGAACTCAAGTCATATCGTTATAAGACATAATGTTGAAGTGGGTGATACCATCCTGCTCCCAGAAAAACCCTGGAACACTACTGTGCTTGAGGTTACTGAGACCAATATAACCCTACAGCATAACCCGATTCCTGATACTACTACCTATATGACAAAACAGACTATGTTTGGACCCCAGCAGGTCCCCGTCCAGGTGCATTTCAATGAGACTGACATAATAGAGGACAGTAACCATTTCCTGGCTGGTAAGACTCTGACATTCGAAGTCGAAGTTGTTGCTATTGAGAAGGCAAATACTGAATTGGTAAATACTGAATAAGCAGATACTGAATAGGTAGATATTAAATAGGTAGGGGCCGGTTTTTTGGCTCCCATCCCTTCCTTTTTTTCAAATCACTGTGTAAAACGTATCCACTTCAAATTCAAGGGTGATTTAAAAATTATTAGACAGGATCGACATGATCGACAGGAAATATTGCAACGTCAATATCCTGTAAATCCTGTAAATCCTGTCAAAATACCATGCTTTTTGAAGTGGATACTGTAAAACCGATTTACACACTTGATCTGCCCACCTGGACAGAAGTGAAACTCTTTTTTCAATCCAAAAGTTTAATTACCTATTGTAAACATTGTTGAATTGTTAAATTTAGGCTGTGCAGGGGAGCCATGGAGAAAATAATCGAAATAAAAAACATATCCAGGACATTCGGGGAATTCAAGGCCTTGAATGATGTTTCCCTGGATATTGAAAAAGGAACCATATTCGGGCTACTCGGACCCAACGGAGCTGGCAAGTCCACGCTGATAAAAGTACTTTCATGCCAGATGCGGCCGACTACAGGATCAGCATTCATATCAGGGCTTGATGTGGTATCTGATAAAAAGGACGTGCTTTCCATTATTGGCGTGGTTCCCCAGGAGAACAGTTTTTATGACGAACTCACAGTGGCAGAGAACCTCAGGTATTTCGGTTCACTGTACGGCGTTGCGGTCATTGATATAAAAAAGAGGAGTCACCGGATTTTAGAGATGCTCCAGCTTACCGAGAAAGGTTCCAGCCGCGCCAGCACCCTGTCCGGCGGCATGAAGACCAGGCTTAACATTGCCTGTGCGTTGATACACAAACCAGAGGTTCTCATACTGGACGAACCCAGTGTAGGACTTGATCCAGTGTCCAGGAAGGCACTATGGGATACAATCAGGGAAGTGAACCGGGAAGGCACAACCATCCTGATAACCACCCATTATATGGAGGAAGCGGACCTGCTGAGCGACCGGATACTGATAATGCACAAGGGCAATATCGTTGTGGAAGGGACGCCTGATGAGTTGAAGAACACGGTGGGTGAGCGGGTCGTCCAGATAACCAGCACACCAGGGAACTACCCCGCCCTCACGGACCGGCTGGATACGCTGGAAGGTGTGGCGTCCTGTACCGTACACGAAAAAGGGCTGAAGATAACGCTCACAAATGAGCAGGCACTGCAGCAGGTCATTAACATATTTGAATCCTCGGGCGAAACTATCATTAACGTGGAATCAAACAGACCCAGCCTGGAAGATGTGTTCATTCATTTTGCAGAGGAGGAATGGCATTGACCATAGCCACTGTTATCAAAAAAGACCTGAAGATATATATCCGCCACCGCAAGACAGTAATCCTGATCTTCCTGACACCCATACTTATCATGATATTGGTAGGGTCAATGTTCACTGGCGGAACTGATCAGGGTCTTAAGGATATCAGGCTGGGTGTTGGCGGAGGGTCGGAACTGGGCGAGGAAATAATCCAGGAATTGAACGACAGCCAGATGTTCCTGATCACGACTGAGAACACAACCGACCCCGCTGTTATCGAAGAGGGTGTAAGGACAGGGAAATACAGTGCAGGTATCTTCATACCCATGGATGAGACCCAGGCAATGAAATTGTATATTGACAATTCCAGGGTCCTGATCGCCCCTGTCATATCCACAGTGTTCATGACCACCACTGAGAAGATGTCCTACGAACTCACCCTCGGATTTCTCAGCCGGCTCTGGGAAGAACTGGGCCAGATGGAGGCTAAACTGGACCCCTTGCAGGAAGGGGTCATTGCAATTAACAGCAGCATCATTTCACTAAACAGCAGTACCCAGGAAGTGATATCTGCACTGGATGAGCTCAATGCGACCAGCCTGAATGCTTCGGTGGACGAGATGAAACAGACCTTGCAGCAGATGAAAATAGACCTGAACCAGACCGCTGCCGACATTAATGAAAGCCGCCTGGAGATCAGGCAGCTGGATGAGAATGTGAGTTCCATCAATAGTGATGCTGCCCTGTTAAGGGATGAACTGAAAGTGGTGGTGGATGATATCGATGCCACCGATGCCGCACTGCTGGACCTTCAGACCGGTTTGCAGCAGACCTATGGCCTTACATGCACCGCCGCCCCGTCACTACCCCAGTGCATCACATTGGCAGACAACATCCAGCAGATCCAGGATACCAGAAGTCTGCTGCAGGAGCACACTGCACCTGTGATATCGCTGTACAACAGCCTTGACAATGTGGCACAGACCAGTGCACAACTGCATGATAAACTAAACAAGACAGATACCCGCCTTCAGGAAATGCAGGTGTCCATCAACAACTACACCCTTGAGATATCCAACATCAATGAGAATATAGTTGATATGGAGAATGTTGTGACTACCCTGGAGGATGTGAAAGACCAATCAGCGAATACCTCACAACAGCTGGAGAACCTTTCCACTGGCATGGCTAACAGCACGGCTTCGCTGGTTTCAGAGATCGATAGGACCAAGGGTGTGATCAATGAGATTACAACGAAATCGCCCACTACCATTGCCGCTCCTGTAACAATGGAAATGGAAAAGGTGTTTGAGGATAAGTCCCAGCTTGACTTCCTGATGCCAGGCATTATATCCATTGTGTTGATGTTCATCTCATTCATGCTGGCATCCATAACCATAATCCAGGAGAGGACCCAGAAGACCCTGATACGCACACTGCTCACGCCCCTGAGTCTTGGGGAGTTTATTTTTGCCAAGACCTTTGCGCTGATACTCATCGCCCTGCTGCAGGGTATCATCATGATCATCGTGGCATTCCTGTTATATGGCGTGCTCATCCCTGTATCCCAGTGGGGAGCGCTGTTCCTGGTGATCCTGGTATATTCGGCATCCTTTATTGGTATCGGGATGGCGCTGGCCACGCTGGCCGATTCCGAGAACACGGCAATGCTGATGTCCCTGGTGCTGAGCATTCCAATGCTGTTCTTGTGCGGGATGTTCTTCCCATTTGAGACGATGCCACCGCTGATGGCATGGCTGGGTAATGTCCTTCCTATCACTATGGGTATCAGGGCGCTGGATGCGGTACTGATATACCAGCAGGGGTTCGATGTGCTGGTAGGGCACCTGGTGCCGCTGGTGGGTTACGGCATAGCCGGGCTGGGGCTGGCGTATGTGCTGCTAAGGCGGGAAGTGATGGGGTGAGATTCAAGCGAAGATAAAATATAATGTTAAAGCAAACTGATACTATTGATAAATAGGAATAGATCATCTTCACGTGTCAATAGTATGAAAAAACAAAATACCTGGTTTGCGGTTATTCTCATTATTTTTACATTAATAATTAGTGGCTGCATTGAAGAAGAAACTCTTTCAAACGTTATGGGTGACCCTGTTGTCAGAAGGGCAGAACCATACATAAATGAAATCATTTTTGAGGATATGACCCTGCGGGCACAGTCCTCTTCCATAGTAAGTGAATGCCCTTCAGGTGACAGGGAATGCCAGATAAATAAAATCTATAGATTTGTAATCGATGACTTTTCTTACTACAGTGACCCCAGGAAAGAGGAATTCATACAGACTCCATATGAAACCCTGGACATACATGGAGGAGATTGTGAAGACCTGACGATCCTACTTATGTCACTGTTAGAGAACCTGGGGATACAGACATATTTTGTGCTTACCCCTGACCATGCTTACTGTCTGGCATGTGATGTTGACACAGAAAATTTACTGGAATATATCGGGGAACCAATTCTCGCCCAGTACTCAAAGGACCTGGGTCAAACCGGCCATATGAATGTGGTTATGGAAAACGGTAACCTCTATATTTTAGAGCAAAAACAACAAACTTTTACCTTAAAACCTGGTTACTATTATTATGGCGGTGATGGTTCAAAATTCAATCCGCCCATCGAGTACATGAATATACAATACGATGTTTCGTCATCCAATCCTTTGAATGTGTATGTGGTCCCGTCCAGGGAAGATTATGAATTGATGGTAGACCGTCTTCCATATGACCACTATCCTTCATGCCAGAACTCGGAAGTTATATGGACAAGCGATAAATGTAATGGTCTAACCACACACGGCGGCGTGATCTTTGAGAATAAGAATAAGAATGAAGCTATTGTTGACTTCGATCTAAGGTTTTATTTCTATTATTCTCCGGATGAGTTACTTGAAGACCAGCAGATATCCTATTATGAAATTGATGGGAAAAAATGTGTTGTTCTCGATGCTACGGCTGGAAAATACGGATATCCCGGATACGATGGTAATCCTGAAGGTGAAAAAATTGCCATTGACCCGTTGACAAAGGAATATTTTTACCTTGGATGAACACCCCTAACCTGGATAACACCTCAAATCAGAATAACACCCAAAATTTAGAATGTATCTAATAAGTTGTGAAGGTCCTGAACAATATGGAAATACGATTTCATAGTAAACCGGAAATGGAAAAGCCCAGAATGCTGGTAGGTCTTCCCGGAATGGGAATGGTCGCCAAGAATACTGTTACCTCTTTTATTGAACTCCTGAAACCTGAGATGTTCGCTGACATCTACATACCGCATCTTTCGCCGTCCCTTGTGTTCTTTGAAAAGGGCCTGGTGATGCCAATGGAGAGGGATGTAAGCCTCTTTAAATTCTTCTATTCAAAAGAGCAAAATATCATTCTGTTTGCAGGTGATATGCAGTTCGGTTCTATTGCAAAGGATAATGAGCTGGCTGAGAAAATTGTTGAAACTGCAAAGCTCTGTGATGTCGATATTATTTATACAGTGATAGCAACACATATACAGAAATTTGTTGAAGAGCCAAAGGTATTCGGGGTTGCAACTTCCCAGGAACTTCTGGATTATTTAAAAAGTGAGTCTGTAGAAATAGCTGACACCAGTATGCAAATAGGTGGAGTTAACGGCCTGGTTATCGAATATGCACAGCGTATGGGATTAAAAGGAATAGCTCTATTGGCTGAGACTTCTTTTCCTGAGACACTGGATATAAAAGCATGCTATGCAGGATTAAGAAAAGCTTCTGAGTTGCTTGGAATTGAAATAGACCTGAGCGGAATCGAGAAGGAAGCAAGGAAATTTGATGAAGGATTTAAGAAGTACCTGAAAGATATCCAGGAAAAAAAGAGTAAAGATGAGGATTTGAGTTATATCGGCTGAGTTATATTAGCTGAAATATATGACTGTTGAAGGAGAAACCTATTCTACTGGAAGTACGGAAGTGCCGGTATTAGGCTGGCGTAGGTGCTGTTGAGGCGGATGGGGATGGGGTGTTAGTGATTTCAGTGCGGAATGGCAATCCTATATATCCGGTAAAATCCACAATTGTCTCCCCTACCTATGCACCCTTTGGATGCCCCGGATATGAGCGTAGCGCCGTCCGAGGTCGTTAACTCACCTCAAGCAAGAATCCACGAACCTGATCGGGAACTCCTGGTAAGAAGCTGCATGCAAATGGGAATAAACAGCCAGTGTATTTCCTGACATCAAGCCGTCATACATCTCTTTTATACCTGTGCCCCTTGTCAGTTTAATCCCGAACTTGGCATC
>JAIWAT010000030.1:0-12568 GCA_048634225.1 Anaerolineales bacterium
GATGGTTTGGCTCCCCAGGTGGCAAAACCCCACAGTGTTGATAATGTGTGTGATGTGGATGAAGTGGCAGGGATCAATGTGGACCAGGTCTTTATTGGTTCATGCACCAACGGCAGGCTGGAGGACCTGGAGGCGGCAGCCCGGATACTGAAGGGGAAAAAGGTGGCTGTTCGTACTGTTGTAATACCTGCTTCAAGGACTGTGCTGCTTGAGGGTATTGAGAAGGGATATATCTCAAGTATTATCGAGGCCGGAGCTACATTAGGACCACCGGGCTGCGGGCCGTGCCTGGGTGCCCATCTGGGTGTGCTGGCAGAGGGTGAGGTGTGCGTGTCCACCTCCAACCGTAACTTCAAAGGCAGGATGGGGAGGGGTGGACTACTGTATCTGGCATCTCCTGAAACTGCGGCAGCATCTGCTTTGAAAGGCGAGATCACTGATCCCAGGCTGGTTTGATCGTTATAGTCTCGTATGTCCGATGTAAAAACGTTCATGTCATATTAATGATATAACTGGTGTTATGCTCAGAGACAGGGATAAGTATGTGATATGGCCTGCTTATATTGATAAAGGCAATAGCAGAAGCAGTGGGCGTATCATACCAAGGAAGATATCGGTCACATCGCCTGAGTTGAAGGAGATTGTGCAGGCTGCAAAGGAACTGGGCCTGAACCCGACGGTGGAGAGGGATAAGGCTTACCCGAAATCATGGTGGAAGGTCAGCGGACGGGTGCTGGTGGATAAGAAAGGGGTTAAGTCCGGGATTGTGAGGGAGATTGCGAGGAAGATAGGGGAGATGCGCGGGTGATTAATTTCGAGTAATTTTTCTAATATCTTGGCAATCAATACTAACCCATTCTTCATCTATAGTCGGATTTGAATTATGCCAAATCCTGACATTATTTCGATTAATATCAGCGTAATTGATCTGGTCATTAAAATAATATCTTACCACCCAGTGCAGTCTGTCATTTATTAAAGTCACTCCAACGACTTCAGCAGAAATTCCTTTTGCTTCCAGTATTGAAGCAAATGCCAGTGAAAAATCCTCACAATCGCCTATAGCACTATTTGCTAAATAATAATCCGGGTTCTGCCACATATCACCATCCGGAGGATTATCAAATAAATCATTATCTGTTTGATATTTGAACTCAACTGCACTTCCATTATGTTTCCACAATAAAGCATCATCTGTTAAAACAGTATTTTCTGCATACCATGTTACCACCTCATTTTCAGGTATTATATATGATGATGCATCTTCCGGATATAAAATATGGTTATTTCGGTTCAACTTTCCCATTGGCCTTAAATCAGTTTCAAATTCTGGCATCTCTATTAGTCTGTCCATATTTTCTGGATAATCATTCATACTCAAGGAATTATTGACTATTCCCAGTATTGTTGGGTATTCAATTACTTCACCAGAACCTCCTTTTAAATCTAAAAATTGAAATTGAGGAAGATATAGTTGAGTAATGATCACTATAATGATAATTTCAATTATATTAATATAATTTATCAAAACCCGTTTTTCAAGGCATACTGTTTTTAAATAATTCAATTCCATTTTTCATCACCTCATCATTATGCTAATAATGATGATGACAATTGATATATTAGTTCATGTGCATATAACTTTATCCATTACATCATGATGATGACAAAAATTATTTTAACAACAGCTGTGTGAAATAAATAAAATTGCAACCATACAAGCAGAAGAAGTTTCAAAGTTCATTATTGGCTCATAACCAATAGCTATAGCTAACTTTTCAGTAACAACTATGAAAAAAAGCGTTTGACCTTAAATGGACACAAAACACTAAAAGAATATCCAAATAGGGTTACATCTACAACTCACTCAGTGCCACAGCCGGACATCCAACCTTGTTCAGATGTTCAGCCATCTTTGATGGCCTGTCCCCGCCAGGGTGATATACCAGTGTAGCCTCTGGCTTGAGTCCTGTTACCATATCCACAAGCCCGGTCACATCCATATGGTCGCTAATATGTATGGCAGGGTAGTAGTAGTCCCGTCTGCCTGTAAGTACATATTTCTTCATGCTTCCCGGTAGTTTTCCCAAATCCCATGGCGGCACAATAACCATCCCCTCATGCCTGCCGTTGTACTCCAGTATCTCGGTAAGGGGTCCGCAGTCACTCATAAGACCCTTGGTCAGGTTATACCCCATGCTGTCCATGGATATTGCGTCCTGCCAGCCTGCATTCCGTACCAGGCTTACCGCCCGCTGTGCCTTGCCAAAGGCGTAGGCTCCGAGAGCTACATTATCCCCTATCACCTGCTCAAGCCCAACCACATCGTCTTCGAAATAACAGGCAGGATCGGCCGGGTCACCGTAATTCGCCTCCGTTACAAGGAAATCACAATCAGGTAAGTCCGATGAGTCCTTTACATCCCCTGTAACCAGTATCCTGGTGCCGCATTCGTTCTCCCATGAAAAGGCAGTTGACCCGATGGTATGGTGGTTAGGGTGGGTGGATACTTCAATTCCGTTAATGTCAATGGTATCGCCCAGCCTGAACGTCCTGCCTTTGTATTCCCTGCCAAAACGGATCTCAAGCGCCCGGGCAGTCTCTTCCGAGCAAACTGCATTTGGGGATAGCATGGCGGATTTGCCATTGTGGTCGGAATGGGCGTGGGTAATAAGATATGCATCGGGCTGTACAAGGTCTTTCTTGAATGTCCGGCTGGTGTCAATAGCAAAAACATGCTCATCAAATGACAGGAATACATGGGGCCTGTAGTTACCACGGGTATTGGTTAGCCTTATGGGGGATACTCCCATACTTTCCATTATCGATTGAACCATTCCTTCATCCCGGTTTGATGGATACTAAAACTTATTTCAATGCCTCATTCAGGTCCATTTTCTGCACATCAGGCATTTTTCTTTCAAGCATCAGTATATCCCATTTTTGGCGTTTTTACCTTTGTATCCATTCTATTACCAGTCATGTTATCCAACATTTAAATAGATTATCAACTTTTCACAGCAGGGGGGCTGACTAATATTTCAAAATCCGTAGAAAATGGAATGTGAATTGAAATCTATTTGTTGAAGATAAAAAAAACTCCATTCACAGTGTTTTTTGCGATTTATCTGTACATACAAGGAAAACAGAAATTGGTATAAACAATATGTCTTTATGAATTTCAAACTGGTTTTTTGTTAGCACAATTGTCATCTTGACTTCAGGGGTCCATGTAATTTCCTGCGTATTAACCTCTTCTTTATATTTCACCTCGATTCCAAGATACCCATCACCTTTATAAATGAAATCTATTTCTTTACCGGTACGAGTATAATAGAACCACAAATAGGTTTTCCATTCCCTGAGATATGGAATTTCCTTTGTCTGGGCAAGATGGTTTTCCACTATACCTTCAATTAGTATATCCTTATTCCTTGATACGATTTCCTTGCTGGCAGTAAAGCCGTCCTCACCAGATAATAGCGAATTGATGCTGTAAAAAATGAATGGATTTGAAAAATATATTTTCTTATCACCTTTAAACCTGGGAGTTTTTTTTGTAAAATCATAGGAACTCAGCACATCTACAAGAAGGGAGTTCTCAAACAGTTCGAGATACTCGATAACAGTCTGGTGTACAATGCCGCCTGCGTTTTTTCCTAAAGTTGTATAACTATATCTTGAACTGTATTTTGTTGCAATATTTTTCAGGATCTCTTTTGCTGTGGTTTCACTCCTTCGCAACTTAGTAATGTCCCCAAGTATTAGCCTGATGAATGTTTCATATATTTTACCATCAATATTCCCGGATTCATGAATATATTTTTGAGCCAGGTAATCATTCACAGCCAGAGGGATACCCCCGGTAAGTATGTACATTTCGAACAGCCAATCAAGTTCCTCTTTATATGGTAAGGCCTTCTTGATTGTGGAAATGTTAAAATTATCCATATCGATTTTACTGTCCAAAATGGCATTTTTCGATTTTTTCAAGGCATTTGCCAGTTCTTTGGATGTGGTGAATTCTGCTATTTTTTCAATGGATTGCACGGCAAAATCCCTGAAACTCAGGGGTTTGAAGTAATATTCATTACCTTCCACTCTCCTGCCGGGAAGCCGTTCAGTCTTTTCCTTTAACTTGATAGGGTTCGACCCTGTTGCGACTACAATCAACCTGTCAATATAATTACTATCGGCAATGGTTTTTAATTCCAGCACCCAATCCTTAAGATATGTAATTTCATCCAGAAAAATATATAGTGCCTGTGCTTCAATATTTTGCTGAAGAAAATTCGAGACCAGATTATGAAGTTCTTTTCTTGATGAGAGCCTGTCACATGAGATAAATAATATTGTTTGCGGATCTGTCCCCTCATTAAGCAGCCTGAGGATTGTCTGTTTTATATAAGTGGTCTTACCTATCTGTCGCATACCTCTTATTATGTAAATATTGCCGCTTTGCAGGTCGATAGGCTTTCTTGTAAATTCTATAAACGCCTCACTTAGTTCCCTCAAGTGGCGGTCATATTTCTGGAACTTGCTGCCAAACTTCCACCATTGATTTTCCTTTGATAGCTCTTCAAATCTCACATTTGGTTATTACAATTACCAAATGATAAACATTTTGGTAATCGTAGTTACCAAATTAACCAATATTTGGTAATTGCAGTTACCAAATTGCATGATATTTGGTAAGTCGAGTTACCAAATTGCAGCAATTTAAGATTTACAGTTGCCGATCGAACCTGCATTACCTTAACGTACACCCTATGCCCGACAGCAGGTCATTTACCTTTCGGTGGACATCACTGGCATCCAGGTCACCTCGGATGGTGATCCTGATGGTCACACTAGTACTGTCGCTGTTAGGGTGAACATAAACATCAATTACCTTGACTGAAACCACCCCGTCCACCTGGGAAATGATATCTTTGATGGTCTCTGGTCTGGCACCGTGTGGAATGAATGCGGATACGTCGCGACTTGAATGGTCAAGGTTGTTCTTCTTCCATTCAAGCAATTCATCTATGTGCAGCAGGCGGGTATTCTCAATCTTGAGTTCGACCTCCCTGCCACTCCGCTCAATAGTCACGGTAAGGGGTGTAACCTTCTTGATAATACCGATATGGGTCACTCCCGAATACTGGTGTCTGAGCCCCCGCTCTTCACCAATGGAATCAACAAGTTCCTGGAATTCCGATATCTTGGTATTGATCAATTTGTCAGAGCGTCCAAGTGCGGCCTGGGTATCGCCGAAATGGACCGCTGATCGCTTTATAATATCCACAAAACCCTGGATATCGTTACTGTTGACCTTATCTGACATATCCTCGCACACTTTCATGAATGCCTGGTGGACAGCCTCTACTTCCGGGTTCATCTGGATCATGGCATAAAGGTACGGGTTCTGGGCCAGTATCCTGCCTACAAAGTCCAGCATGATCTCATAGACCGGGCTCATGAACCTGCGGGATGCGGGCACGTCAAAGTCCAGTTCAGCCATGGCGGCGCCGATTGAAATGTATGCAAAATGGGTCAAACCCTGCACCACAGCCATCATCCGGTCATGTTCCTGTGGGGCTGCCAATTCAATATGGGCACCCTGCCCCTCATACAATGAACGGATCACAGGCAGCCAGTGTTCACTTCGCCCCTCAACAGGCACCAGTATGACGATCTGGCCCTGCAGGTCAGGGATGGTGGGACCGAACATGGGGTGGGTGCCAAGTATTTCCACACCCTCAGGTGCATATTGCTGCATAGTATGCACGGGCATGGTCTTGACCGAGGTAATATCCATGAGCAAACTGCCCTGTTTCATTTTCGGTGCAATATCTGCTATCACCTGTTCGGTGAGATCGATCGGGACAGAAACCATTACTGCATCAGACAGTGCTAACTCCTTGTCCAGGTCATCGGCAAAGGGCACTCCAAGTCTTTCCGCGATATCCCTCCTCTTATTTGCACCCCAGACCATTACATCCCATCCATGTTTTTTGTAGAACCGGGTGAACCACTGCCCGGTCTCGCCTGTGCCGCCAATGATCAGGATCTTCATAGTATCTACCGTTATTTCATCCACTGTTATTTCCTTCCAAGTACGTCCCGTACTGCCTGCTCCATCACGCCGACAGGTGGTTCGATGCCGGTCCATATCCTGAAACTTTCAGCACCCTGCAATACAAGCATCCTGATACCGTCGATAGTGACGGCACCGGCTTTTTTTGCTTCCAGGAGCAAACGTGTCTCAAGCGGGCTGTACACGATATCGAATATCACCTGTCCGGTATGCATCATATCTGCAGTGACCAGGGTCCGGTCAGTGTCAGGATGCATTCCCACTGATGTGGTATTAATAATAATATCAGCATTTGCTGTTAGTCCGGGCAGTTCTTCCAGGCCTGTACCACTGGCATCTCCAACTGACCTGACATTTTCAGCCAGTTCTTGTGCTCTCCCTGGTGTCCTGTTGGCAATGATCACCCTGGCACCATCCTTTGCCAGCTGGTAGGCCACGGCCCTTGCCGCACCTCCGGCACCAAGTATCAATACCCTGCTACCAGGGATATCCACACCAGATGCTGCTAAAGCTTTCACTGCCCCAATGCCGTCAGTATTATGACCGACAATGCCAGCAATGTCATCACCTGAAAACTCTATAGTGTTCACTGCCCCGATAGCCCGTGCCATAGTATCCGGCTCCACGATCTCCAGGGCCTTCTCTTTAAGTGGAATGGTCAGGTTGAGCCCACCAAAACCCATAGCTTTTGCACCCATAATAGCACTTTCAAGGTCATCCAGTGTGACCCTGAACTTATGGTACTCACAATCCATACCCAGGGCCCTATAAGCGGCATTGTGCATAACAGGTGACAGGCTGTGCTCTACAGGATCGCCGAACACTGCAAATATGGTTTTCAAATCAGCACCTCCATGAAGTGTTTCAATTCATCTATCCTTAACTGACCCGGTGCCACTGCATCTTCCACTGCGCCGTATGTAAGTACAGAACCATAGATGGGTGCCACCACCCTGGTATGGCGTCCCAGTTTTCCCATGGCAATGGTACTCACAGGAAAGCCTGCTTCCTGTGTAACCGTAAGGAGGGCCAGTGTATCAGCGGTGCTGTTGGGAGTCACTGCAAGTTTGGCGATATCTGCCCCTGCAGCTATGGCCTGCTGCAAGGTATCCGTCATGACACTGGCTGGTGGCGTGACCTTAAAATCATGTGACGAGATAATCAATGCCTTCTTCAATGATCTTGCCGTATCTACCACCCTGCTGCGCAGGGGGGCGGAAAGTTCCACGTCCACAGCATCCACCCTGGTCAGTGCAGACACCAGCAGTTCCACCCTGACCTCCTCACTACCGTCCCAGCGTCCGCCTTCCTTTTGGCAGCGGTTGGTGACTATGATAGGAAGGTCGACCTTTTCATGTAATTTATCCAGCAGTAGAGCCAGTTCATTTTCATCTTTTATACCCAGCAGGTCTATCCTTACTTCAAGGATGTGGGCACCCATTGATTTGGCCTTACTGGCAGTCAGGATGGGGTCTGCGCCAATGGCAGCCACTATACCCGGGCCCTGCCCCAGATCAACATGTCCTATCCGTACCATTCCTCTGCACCGTGTTATTTTTCGATAATGGTTTCCTCGATCTTCATACCGAAATGCCGGGCAGTGTCCTCATAATTGACAAACACTTCATCGCCTTCCTTCAGGACAGCTACTGAAATGGGTTTGCCGTCCTTGCCTACAAGTTTGATGGTCTCAGCATTCTGGAGTATGGTCTTGATAATAGAATCATCTACCCTGGCTTCAACAAGCAGCATGGGTCTTCTCTCGATCTTGACCCGTCCTACTATGGCAGGCCTCTGGCATCCTTTGGAATCCACTACCAGTACTTCATCCCCAGCACTAAGTTCTGAGAGGTACTGGGTTTTGTCACCCACCTTGACGTAGGCATGTACCGCACCCGCATTCACCCTGAATGGCCTGGCTGCGACATAGGGGCTGTCCTCTGATTCGGAATGCACCAGGAACAGGCCGTTGGACTGGCTGCCAACCAGCATACCTTCACCCAGCGTCATCAGGGAACATGTATCCACGCAGACACGGTCCCCCATACCCACAGGTTTGACCTTTGTGATTGTGGCAACGCTGAGGGGCATATTCTCAGACCCGGTCTGCTCTACAGCCTTAACTGTTCTCTTGATCTCAGACGGGTCATCGGTATCCAGGAGCACTCCGTCCGAACCGTGTTCCATTGTCTCGTATGCCAATATGGTCTCTTCTGCATCCCTTACACCTGATATGATCTTAACATCCAGTTCATGCAGGGCTGCAATAAGGTTCTCCAGCGGGATGACTTTCCAGTCCGTTCCCACTACTATGATATAATCACAGACCTTGCCCAGTTCGGCAGCAAACTCCTCATACTGTTTATCCTGGATCACCACATATCCGGCTGTGGTCAGTCCCTTATCCTTCAACTGGATGGCCAGGTTAATGTCCCTGCTTCCAGACAGGTCTTTTGGCAATGGGTGTGTTCCGTCGCCTTCGCTGTTCTTACCTACTACAAAGACATCTGCATCCCCTTTCCCGTCCCTGACAAAGGCTGCCACTTTTATGCTGCCCAGTTCCCGTACCAGGCCAATATCATCTTCATTGACAAGGACGAAGTCTACTCCGGATTCAAGTCCTGTAGTGATCCTCTGTTTCCGGTCGTCCCAGTCTCCATTATCTGCTTTTATCCATAATGTCTTATCAACGTTCACTTCAGTTCCTCCAGGGCTTCCTCCACACTTGTATTGTTATGTACGATCCTGGTGATCGCCCTGGTCATCTTTGTTGGATCGGGATGTTGAAATACATTTCTACCTATGGCTACTCCCCGTCCGCCTGCATCCAGGCTGCCTCTGATCATATCTAAAAACTCGGCATCGGTCTCGGTCTTAGGACCGCCTGCCATGACCACAGGTACAGGGCATCCGGCAACAACGTCTTTGTATGTGTCAGGGTCACCGGTATAGTTGGTCTTGATCACATCGGCTCCCAGTTCCGCCCCTGCACGTGCGGCATGTGCTACCAGTTCAGGGTCATTGGGATTGTCGATGTTCTTTCCCCTGGGATACATCATGGCCAGCAGGGGCATGCCCCAGAAGTCGCAGGTTTCTGCCACGCGGCCCAGTTTTTTCAACTGGTCGGATTCAGTTTCACTACCTATATTGACATGAACGCTGACAGCATCCGCACCCAGTTTGATGGCCTCTTCTACTGTACATACGAGCACCTTATCATTAGGATCGGGTCCAAGGGCAGTTGATGCACTCATGTGGATGATAAGCCCAACATCGGACCCATAACCCCTATGCCCATGCTTTGCCATGCCCTTTTGGAGCAGCACGGCATTGGCACCGCCTTCGGCAACCTTATCGACCATCTTTGGCAGGTCTACCAGCCCAGTAACAGGGCCCACTGATATGCCGTGGTCCATTGGTATTATTACCATATTCCTGCTTTGCCTTTCCATTATCCGTTCTATTCTGATACTTTTTCCTATTTCTGACATTAGTTCACCTTATCATGTTAGTGTGTGACATAGTAGCACGATTTTATATATAAATGTGTCGTTTTTAGTAGTTGCTTATACCATTAGCAACTTGCGAAATAATTATATTAAAGTTATGCTTTATGAAGATGTGGATCAGGAAAATATTTTCCTGAAAAAAAAGAATGTCCTGTAAATTTCACATCATTCCATCTGGACAGATAATATGTGTTATTTACAGGATTTCCACATTTAAAATTTTCTACAAAACTCAAGTCGACTTTAAAAACACTTTCAAGCTTGATTTTTTAAGCCTTGGGTTTCGGAGCTTTTCTGCCCCTCACTTGTTCATCATACTTCTTGAGTCTATCTTTTTCTTCCTGAGAAACTTTAGATTCAGCCATTTTATTCACCTCTTATTCAATGTGTTCTGCCTGCCAGTTCTTATTGCGGGCATGTAAGCACATTTAAGTTCTGCACCCAGTTCTCCATTAATCCTGGAAGCAAACCTATTATTAGGTTTCAACTAATTGTACATAAATATATGTGATAAATGTCAGGATGATTTCGGTTTCCCTAATTGGAAGGGGTCAATACATCGTGGACGATTTCATCTTAATCGTTATACCCCGCAGCTCTGCTGCGGTTGGGTGTGCCGGCGCAACGTTTGACTAGATGTGGATATGATTCGTTATGTGCAATTCCGTTTGATATTTTTTTGAAGAGGGTGATGGAATATAATGAAAATCGAATTAAGATGCTAAGAATTCGATTGACAAATTCCTGACAATTGCTGTTACCTGGGTAAAATAGTGGCTAAGGTTAGCGGAAGCTGTGTAAAATGTGCTGGAATCTAGGTGTTTGTAGAATACATTGAGGTGGGAATAAGATAATAATTCGATTTTTTGAGATGTGAAGTGTGGATTAGGCTAATTAGAGTTGCTTAAATTGGTTAAGGTGATTGTTGTCATTCGGAACTACGTATTATCGGAAGTACTGGTAAAAAAAGTATTTTTACCGATTCATCATCCCAAACTCGATTTAATCTCCCGCGCCAACGCCTCCAGCCTTCCTGCAACATCCTGCCCGCTGGCTATGATATCCACAAAAGCCGAACCCACAATAACACCCTGGGCACCGCCCTTAATGATCTCGGCAGCCTGCTCACCCGATGAAATGCCAAAACCAACGGCCTTAGGCTTATCAGTCCTGACCCTCTCCAGCACTTCTTTGGTCGAGCCTGCAATATCGGCCCTGGCACCCGTGACACCCAGCCTTGACACCAGATACAAAAATCCGGTGCCCCTTTTTAGGATATCCTCAAGCCTGTCGCCTGTGGTTGTAGGAGCCACCAAAAATATCAGGTCAACACCATTTTCCTCGCAATACCCACCCAGTTCCCCGGATTCCTCAGGCGGCAGGTCGGGCACGATAATACCGGTAATGCCAGAATCCTTGCAGTCCTTTACGAACCTCTCAAGTCCCCGCTTGAAAATCAGGTTGTAGTAGGTCATCACAACAAGCGGTACATCCACACCCAGCCCCTTCACCATCTCAAAGTACCTGTCAGGGTTCATACCCGTATCCAGTGCCCTCTCGATGGACGCCTGTATGGTAGGGCCGTCTGCTATAGGGTCAGAAAAAGGCAGTCCCAACTCCACAATATCAGCACCGCCCCTGATCAGTGCATGCACAATTCCTGCTGTATCACCATCACCGGCGCACACATAAGCGATAAGTGCTCCTTCCTTCTTCATTTTCAGTTCATCGAACTTATCAGAGATCCTCATTACAGCGCCCCCATCTCAAGCACGGTCTCAAGGTCCTTATCGCCCCGCCCCGACAGATTGATTACCACGATCTCGCCAAGTTCGCCAGAATCTGCGGCCTTTGCCAGGTAGGCAAGGGCATGGGACGATTCCAGTGCCGGGATAATACCCTCCATCCGGCTCAGTTCGTGGAAGGCAGCCAGTGCCTCATCATCACTGGTGTTCGCAGGCTTGATCCTGCCTGTCCCGGCCAGGTATGTCAGTTCAGGACCCACACCGCTATAATCTAGCCCGGCCGCGATGCTGTGGGATTCCAGTATCTGGCCGTAGGGGTCCTGCAGTATCTTGGTCCGTGCGCCGTGGAGCACACCTTCCTCGCCCACACACAGGGATGCAGAGTGAAGGGCAGCCTTTTTTGTGGACTCCATACCACTGCCGCCAGCTTCCACAGCGAATAATTTTACCTCAGTATCTGAAATGAATGGATAGAAGGTGCCGATAGCATTACTGCCGCCGCCCGTACATGCGACAATGGAATCAGGCAAACGCCCCTCCTTTTCCATGATCTGTTGTTTGACCTCGCTGCCTATCACACTCTGGAAGTCCCGCACAATAGTTGGATAAGGATGGGGACCGACCACCGAACCAATAAGGTAATGGGTATCTTCCACATTGCTAACCCAGTCCCGCAGCGCATCGTTGATGGCATCCTTCAGGGTCTGGCTGCCAGAAGTTACGGGTATCACCTTAGTTCCCATAAGTTCCATGCGGTACACGTTCATGCGCTGGCGCTGCATATCCTTGGCACCCATATAGACCTCTGTGGCAATCCCCAGGTTAGCGCCTGCCATGGCTGTAGCAGTACCGTGCTGGCCCGCCCCGGTCTCGGCGATGAGGCGGCGCTTGCCCATGTACTTTGCCAGTAGCGCCTGGCCCAGTGTGTTGTTCAGTTTATGGGCACCGCCGTGTACCAGGTCCTCACGCTTAAGATATACCTTAATCCCGTACTTTTCACTCAGGCGCCGGGCATGGTACAGGGGGGTTGGGCGGCCTGCAAAATCCTTTAGGTAATAGTCCAGTTCCTGCTTGAATTTTGGGTCGTCCCTGAACCGCTCATACCCCTGTTCCAGTTCCTTTACTGCAGGCATGAGCACCTCGGGTACGAACTGTCCGCCGAACCGCCCGAACTTGCCTCTTTGTTTTTTGTTCATGAAGTTATCCTCTGTAAATTATCCTCTATGAGTTATCAA
>JAIWAT010000031.1:0-12485 GCA_048634225.1 Anaerolineales bacterium
AAGGGGACCAGGAAGAGCATCTTCCCCCTGCCTGATAAAATGTTGCTGACTCCCCCTATCTCACCGATGAGTGTCTTGCCTGTGGCAGTGGCTGATACTACAAGCTGGTTCTTCCTGTCAAGCAGTCCGGACTCTATGGAAATCGACTGGACCGGCAGCAGTGTTTCAGGCAGGATACTTTTTAGCCGGTTGTCCAGTTCCAGGTCATGTACTTTTACCAGGGTGACATGACCGCTGGCACGGACCCGGTCAAATAATGTCAGTTCACGGTCCATTTTCTTAGGGTCGAGCAAGACCAGCATACGGTCCAGGTCACGGGTCCTGAGCAATTGCGCAAATAACCTTTCGACACCTTCCTCAGCCATCCTTTTACTGCATGACTGTATTTCCCTGTGAAGTTCAGATAAGGCGCAGTTCTCACATATCAATTCGCCCCTGAACCGCACTGACCCTGTATCCACTGGTGTATATCTTCCCTGTGAAATGCACAGGCGGCAAACCTGCGCATGTTCATACCCGAGCTGGTAACCATCCAGCATTTCAATAATTTCCTTTTTGGCAGCAGCATCTCCATGCCCTGCCACCAGTATAAGGTCAGCCATCCTGAGCAGTTCCACGGCTTCGGAAGGGGGTCTCAGGTCTTCGGTTTTACCGTCTATAACCCTGAACTTGAACGGCCTGGGACCTTTTTGGGTTTGCCTTAATACCAGGTTGCCTGTAAATGAGGCCGTATTGCTGCCGTTTTTCAGGACCAGTAATTCAATGGCTGATCTTATGGGCCTGATAAGTATGACAAGCGACATTGTATCTTGTATCAAAAACAGCTATTTTTTCAGGTCATACAATTCATATGCCAAACCTTCGGACTCAAGCCGGTTTAACAGTGGTGGGACCTCTTCATCCACAGACACTACAATCGAGGATACTCCATGGAATGCAGCTTCTACTACCGATTCCTTAGCTCCGAACATAACGTCAGGCTCCCTTCCCACCTTACGTAATGCAATAAGGGATTCCACTCCAAGGGCACATATGTAATTGCTTTCCTTTACCAGTTCATCCAGCAGGTCCATGTCTACCTGCCTTGAACCACCGCGCTCAACTCTGGGGACCTTGCATACCTTGATATTCACTTCTTCAAGTTCGATCAAACCGTGCAGGTCAGTAACGCCTACATCCTCACTGGCAATGGCATCTGAAATAAGAACCCCGGTGGCTCTATGCTGCTCTTTTGTATTGGCATATAAAAGACCGTTGCGCATCACAAGATATACTTTCTGGCCGGCCTTGCAATCCTCATCTGCAATGGCAGTCCACACCGAAACATGACTGATGATGTCTTCCATAACGTAGTTGGCATAGCGCCTCAGTTCAGCCGTGCGCTCAATTACCCATTCTATTCCTTTTTTTGTGACCTTATAATGTACCCGGCCGTCAGAAAAAATCAGCCCGTCGTCTGTTAGTTCTTTAATATATTCAGAAACCGCCTGGGGAGTTATTCCAACCTTTTCGGCAATCTCCCTCTGGCGTACATTTGGCTGATGGGCTGTTATTTCAACAAGTATCTGGAATTTAGTACTCTCTTTTTTACTGTGAAGCAGGTCTATCATCCAGAAGCACCGACAAATTCAATCCTTTGACCTTTAACGATAAGTTTGTCTGAACGCCGTGCCACACCTCTCAGAAACAGTGGGGTTGCACCTATGGCTCTTGATAGCCCGGCCATGGACTGGTTTCCGTTCATCACTTCTGTTTCAATATGCTCCATCATATTCCTGAGTTCATCATCACGACTGAAAGTGATCATAAGCAGGTCAGACAAATCTTCTATGGAACATTGGAAATTTACCTGTATCTTTGAATAGGATGTGTGGAATTCTTTTTCAGGTTTTTTCCCTGGTTCAGGCATACGCCATTTACTCTCTACCAATCCACATTTTTTCAAAATACTCAGACTTTCATATATTTCTACCGAAAGCTGTTTTTCAAGTTCATCCTCTGTATACCAATCAGCAAGAAGTATGTCAAAAACTTTCTTGTGGGTATCCGACCCGAAAGTCCGTAAGAGTGGAACAAGATCCGAAGGATCATTGATTATACGAGTTCGTTTACCCATTTAATATTACCTCTTTTATATTATATGGTCTTCTAATTTGATAAATGTTTTCAAGTAAATCCACACTTCGGTCGGAGCAACTTGAGTACATAATCTTATAGATTATATACTATTGAAACAGGTTCACAAAAACACATTAATTATTTATCCATCTGGATAATAATTTTAATATTCCGGTTCCAATCCATCGATCTTAGAGAATGTCGCATCAGCTTCCTTCCTAATGGCCATTCGATCCCGTTTTTCCTTTTCCATGTGAATTGCTTCCACAGCAAGAGTATATAGATTCTCAAGTTCTGAAGTGGTTTCCAATGTTAGCACAGAAAGCACTTTTGGAGTCTCTCCATTACGGATGATCACACCCTTGAATACATGACCAATATGCGATGAAAGCTTGTCGATCTCACTTGAGATGTCATCAATGTTAAGGTACTTCCGGTCCCCACGAAGAATAATCATCGCCCTGCTTCCTTCTTCATAAACATTAGATGAGAACAACAAACCACCGGGGGATAAACTATCGTGGATCACGGTCTTTATGGGTGTATTGTTATCACCTTTTGCAAATCCGATAGTGGCAAATCCCGCTCCTCCGGCCATGACGGTCTTGAAATCACCCAGGTCTGTAACCATCATCATCTCACTGTCCAGGGCTTCAAGCAGGAACAGTACCCTCTCTGCTACCATTTTGTTAATACCGTCATAGGCAGTCTGTATATCGCCTCCGACATTCTTCAGGAACTGGTTATCTGCCAGTATAATGCCGTCAGTTTCGGTTTCACGAATTTCCTTAAGACAAAAAGCAGAGTTCTGGAGGTAAATGGTTCCCTCTTCCCTAAACGGCAGGACCACAATGGAATAAACAGGAAAATCATACCTGCTCTTCAATTCTTTTATCAGCGGAGGGCTGAACGAAGACCCGGTACCGCCCGCTGAGGAAGAAATAATAAACGCAACATCGAAATCTCCTCTTTCAGAGATATTTCTCATGATCATATCTTTATTTTCATTAAAGCATTGTTTGCCTGCAATGCGGTTGGCACCTAAACCGTGCAGGTTTGGGATATGTATCCTATCCTTGGCCTTTGTATAGCGCATCTCTTTCAAATCGTTAATAGCGGTGTTGACAGCAATTGTTTCAACCCGGGATGGGAATTTCTGGCGTGAATAATATTTTGAGAATTTTCCGCCACCAAAAGCTTCCTTATTGATGGAGTCCAGTATCCGGTTGCCGCATTGTCCAACCCCGACAATTAAAACATTTAACATTTTTAATACTCCTTTATGCCTTATTCCCGATTTATTACATCCTGAACTGATTTCTTCTCCAGTATAACCATCCTGCAATGGCAACTATGATAAGGACCGGCGTAACATATATGTAAAGTGGATATTCTGCAAGGTAATCTAATTCACCTTTCTCTACATAGAACGTATCTGAGGATACTTCTTCACTAATTTCATCTACGCCGTTATTGTATGTCAATTTTACTATCAAATTGTTATACCCAATCTCATCAGCCGTTAATGTGATCGTATAATCTTTTTCATATCTGGCCCCATAGACACTTTCCTGGATGACAGGCTTTTCACTGATAATATCGATATCCTCAGAACCTGAAATATATGTCATGTTCCCGGGAATGATGGGGTCTATACGAATGGTGGATGCGGGGGCGTCTTTTGGGTTTTGTACATGAATTGTGAAAGTGATTTCTTCCCCGCGTTTTAGTTTTGTCTTGTCTGCTGTTACTTTGAGGTCAATTTCAGAGGTTTCCACAGCTTCTGCTGCTACGGTGACCGATGGACTGTTGGAAGTTGATGTATAGTCATCATCGAACACAGATGAAGAATATGAGGCAGTGGCCGGGCTAAGTGAAAATGTACCGCCTTTGGTAGCCTGTATCTCGTAAATGAACATCTGGGTGATGGAACTACCGATACCAAGTTCTGTCGGATAAGTGGTATAAATATTGGATTTGAATGTAAATCCGGGGGTTAATCCCTTGTCAATGGAAATACGTTTTGCTATACCATTTCCATCATTCTTTGCCTTTATCGTTACCCTGATAATATCTCCTATCTCCACATTGGATTTATCGACTTCTTTAGTAAGTGTTAAAGAGGGTTCGCCGATATATTTGGCATTTGAGACGCCCCCGTCAACGGCTGTTTCGTATTCTACCACTATGCCTGCAGTAGTAATGTCTACAATGCTATATTGAGATGTCAGGTTCTTTTCATTTACCGTGATTTCAACTGAACCACTCTGGTATTTTACTCTCCGTTTGTCTTCAATTATATTTGTTGAAGTCGTTAATTCCTCATAAGACCCGTCAGATTTTAATTGGTAAATTGTTACTTCCAGTGCCAAATTGCCGTCAAATAACATAATATCTGATACTTCAATAAAATAATTGTTAATCTGGTAGCCATCTCCTTCATAAATTTTTTCATCGTAGATATTATCAGCACTTGTGACACCCACAGATAATATCATGAAAAATAAGAATAACAGAGTATGAATAATTATCCGATTACTTTTCAATTTATATGTCCCCTCGATAATGTAATGACCATCCGATGTTTTTATTTCCCGTAAATCTTTTTCATTAACTATCATAAAAGATATATATTTTATGACTTCACTTGCGTTGTACAATCTGCTTACCAGATATTACTTGCTATATATTATTCATCAAATGTATTTAAATTTTCCATTATTATGTATCAAGTTATTAATATAATTATCTTGCATATATTATGATGAGTTACTGAATGAAGTTAATGGTGGATTAAACAGTATCTCCAAACAAATTTCTTGAAATCTATACCAATAGCAGACGTTGTTGATGAAAAATTGTAATAGGTCACGAAATTCAGGCCACCACCGGCCAAAAGCAGTAAGGCCTGTGGGAAATGCTCCTGGGTCGAACCAGGATGCCTGTAATTATCCTATGTCACTACATAGTCTCAAAGCATGAGCCCTGCGGCTATTTCCCTGGGTTCGGACTTAAACTGGAACTGTTGAGGCTGGGATCAATCGATATTTAAGAACTTATCCGGGCTGTTCTACTTCGGGCGGCGTAACATTGAACTCGTACATAAATGTTTTGCGCTGTACCAAAAATTCCGAGAATAACTTGACCTTGACAATCCTTGTCTCGCCCGGGCCTAAATAGGCAACTGTTGAGTTGCTTATACTGGTACCTGGCTCACATTCACTTTTTGTCCAGTCATAAGCATTGCATGAATTTACTGTAATTGTGAAATTCCCGCCGTAAGAATCATTATTGGTAAGACTTAAGGAATATTCCGTACCCTGCTGGTCATTTTCAAAAATTGTTTTACCTTCCAGTTCCTCATAAGTAAAATCAGTCAATGTCCGGATAACCGAGGTATGGTATTGTGGGTCGTCCGGGTACCTGTCCGAGTTATCCCCGATACCATCACCGTCAGTATCAGCCCATTCTTCGGGGTCTTCAGGAAAGGCATCGGCTGAATCAGGATAACTATCGCCATCACTATCAATGCTGACATTTGCATCCAGGGGGTCCAGGTCAATGTTATCCATATAGCCATCCCCATCAGAATCAGGATTGAGGGGGTCAGTCCCGTTTGCTTTTTCAGTATTATCCCCTATACCATCACCATCAGTATCTTCCCATTCACTGGGGTCTTCCGGGAAGGCATCTATTGGATCGCTATGCCCGTCACCATCTGTATCCGGTGCTTTCATGCATCCTGCATAGAATGATGATACAATAACTATTAGTAATATAATTAAGAACTTTTTTGTTGCCACATCAACACCTGTTAAAATATTTGATAATATTATCATTCATTATATGATGAGATTAGATAATAAAATATATAATTTTCTGTATATATCCCCTGATTTTTTTGCATCGAAATTTTTTCAAAGTAATTATCTAACCATCAATAAATCCAGAGTCCTTTAAATATCTGTTGGTCTTTTGGACTATTTAGTATCACACCGCTGATTGAAGGCTGCCATTAAGTATTTCACCGCAAAGTCCACAGTGTCTGCAAAAACATTGTAACCTTAACTTTGCGACCTGCATGCCCCACAGGCGTAGCAGGCACCCAACAACGCCCGAGGCCACCGCCCGCACATACGCCTCCCAGCCCACGCTCAGCGCATGAGCACCCGCATTCGGTCCGCAATGCAGGAGGGAGTCAGGCAAATGCAGAAAGAAAGCAGGCTGGAATTATTTTAATTTCATTATTAACCACAGATAAACACAGATAACGGCAATTATGGATTTTAATTTTAATTATATGGTGGAAATTTAAGTATAATCTAATTTTAGCTACAATATCTACGTTTATCCGCGTTCATCTGCGGTTCGAAACTCGCACGAATCCACAAGGCTGGCTGCCACACTGCCGCCCTGACGGGCTGCGGTGGCAGGGTAAAGTGCAGATGCCTGGGCGGCGGGCGTATGATTTATCTCATCCTCCAGGTCACATCTGTCTGTGTTCGTATATACAGCTTATCGCAATAGCAAACAAAAAAAAATAATTTGGAAGGGGAGCTAAACCCCCCTAAATCTCATTCTATACTCAAAACAGCCCGGAACTAATGAACATTGCCGAGAACAGGATGGCAATCATGTTAACCACCTTGATCAGTGCATTCAGCGCCGGACCTGATGTATCCTTGAACGGGTCGCCCACTGTATCGCCTACCACAGCAGCCTTGTGAGCTTCAGAGCCCTTGCCGCCGTATGCACCGTCCTCTATGTACTTTTTGGCATTATCCCATGCACCGCCGCCGTTTGACATCATAAGTGCCATCAACAGGCCAACTACAATAATACCGATAAGCAGACCGGCCAGTGCTTCTTTGCCCAATAGCATTCCAACAGCCAGAGGTACACCGATGGCCATCACGCCCGGGAGTGCCATTTCCCTGATGGCAGCCCTGGTCACGATGTCCACGCACTTACCGTATTCGGGTTTTGTCGTGCCTTCCATGATGCCGGGTATCTCCCTGAACTGCCGCCTTACCTCGTTGACCACTTCAAAAGCGGCCTTACCCACCGCTTTCATTGTTACGGCACTGAACAAAAATGGCAGCAGTCCGCCAATGAACAGGCCCACCACCACAAGCGGATTGGAAAGACTTAATAATTGTGGATTTTCCATTAATCCTACTTTATGCGTATAATCTGCAAATAAGGCCATTGCGCCCAATCCGGCAGAACCGATGGCATATCCCTTGGTCACTGCCTTGGTGGTGTTGCCCACACTGTCTAAGGCGTCAGTGATCTTCCTGGTCTTTTCCGGCAGGTTTGCCATCTCTGCGATGCCGCCTGCATTATCCGTAATCGGACCGTATGAATCAAGGGCAACGATTATGCCTGTGGTGGAGAGCATGGCAGCCGCTGCGATTGCGATACTATAGAGACCGATGATTTGCTGCCCTGGAACAAAGCCTCCGCCAACATAGTATGCTCCCAGAATGCCAAAGGCTATCACGAGCACAGGTACGAATGTACTTTCAAGACCAACTGACATACCGGTGATGATATTGGTTCCTGCACCGGTCTGTGAGGAAGCTGCGATAGATTTTACAGGCCTGTATGAAACAGATGTGTAATACTCAGTGATCACTACCATCATGACCATAATAATAGTACCAATAAGGGCAGAGTAAAAGAACCGTATATCGCCCATCAGCATATCGGTTATGAAATAGAACATCACAAGACTGATCACAGCCGCAGCAGCCACACCTTTATACAGTGCTTTCATAATATTCTGGTCATCGCCGATCTTAACAAAGAAAACCGCAATGATGGATGCCACGATGGCAGCCGAACCCAGCATTAGCGGGAACAAAATCGCATTTGGGAACTCGGTGATAACAAGACCACCCAGCAGCATGGCCGCCAGTGCAGTAACCACATAGGTCTCGAACAGGTCGGCACCCATGCCGGCACAGTCGCCCACATTGTCGCCCACGTTATCTGCAATGACACCAGCGTTGCGCGGGTCATCCTCAGGGATACCTGCCTCTACTTTTCCTACCAGGTCCGCACCCACATCGGCTGCCTTGGTAAATATACCGCCGCCAACCCTGGCGAACAGGCTGATGAGACTGGCCCCGAACCCGAAGCCTATGACCATGTCAACACTTTCTGGTGTTGCACCGAAGAGGATAAAAAAGCCGCTAGTACCCAGCAGTGCCAGGCCAACCACGGCCATACCTGTGACCGCGCCGCCCTTAAAGGCTACGTCCATGGCCCCTTTGAGGCCTTCTTTGGCCTTGTTGGCGGTCCTGACGTTGGCCCTGACCGAGACGTTCATGCCTATGTATCCGGCCAGTGCCGAACTTACAGCCCCGGCCAGGAACCCTATTGTGGTCTTCATGTTCAAACCGTTTTCTTTTGGCAGTGCTATAAAAATAATAACTGCCAGTATCACTGCCACAATGGCAATAGTCTTGTACTGGCGGTTCAGGTATGCCATTGCACCTTCCTGTATAGCGCCTGCTATCTCTTGCATTTTTGGTGTACCGGGGTCGCTTTTGAGTACTTTCTTAGCGAAAATCCCGGCAAATACCAGACTTAATAATCCTGCCAGAGGGGCAAGATATAATAATTGTTCCATGTATTTCCTCCTATCGAATCAATATCAATAACTATTTAAATGGTTTTGTGCTGTATTCCAGCAATAATTATATTAGCAAAGCTAAATCTGGCGTTTAATGGTTTGCATATATTAAAAGATTAACGGAAGGCATCGAATTGATGAGATTTCCTGTCGCAATATCCATAGAGTAGGGATACGGTGTTACCTTCTTTTAAACAGTGTTCAAGCAGGTCCGGCGACACCTCATCATTGACGGTGGCAATACAGCCGTTCGGGTTACAATGACAGACCCCGAATCCCGGGTTAATACCAATTTTACTTTGCTCTTTTTTTCCTGAATGGACGGACACTTAACATTCCCATAAGAATGGAATATACTACCCATCTCATCAATAAATTGGATGTTTCGTTTTGATGACCCAGGTGGAAATATTTGGTGAGGATATTGGGGTAAGATATGAAGGGGAATGTGGGAGGAGGATATGGATTATTTCGAATAATTTAATACAGATGACTCAATATTTAAATTGGTGGATATTTTTGGTAAATTATGCTGAAATTCAGCGGATAGCTCTAAATGATAATGCAAAAGGGCACAAAGAGGTAGTAGACCAAATACGATACAATTTTTCAATTCTTCTAAACAAAGAAAAGGAACAGGCTTCAAAATATCTGCTTGCACTTACAAAAGACGAACATAGCGGTATACGAAAGGGGGCAGCTAATACCCTGGGTTTTGCATTCAAGCACGTGACCGATAAGGTTCTGGCAACTAAATACCTGCTTACACTCACTAAAGACGAAAAAAGCGACGTGCGAAGGGGTGCTACTGATGCCCTTGGTTCTGCATTTCAACATGTCACTGATAAAAATCAGGCATCTAATGAGCTGCTGGCACTTACAAAAGACAAAGACAGTGGTGTGCGATGGCGTGCAGCTTATGCCCTTGGTTCTGCTTTCCTGCATATTACTGATAAGGTTCAGGCATCTGAAGACCTTCTGAAACTCACCATGGATGAGGATAACCTCGTAAGAAGGGTGGCAGTAGATGCTCTTGGTTCTGCATTCCCGTATATTACTGATAAGGTTCAGGCATCTGGAAACATTCTGGTATTGACGAATGATGGGGACAGGGGCGTACGATGGCGTGCTGTTGATGCACTTGGCTTTGCATTCCCGTATATTACTGATAAGGTTCAGGCATCTGTGGACTTGCTTTCTCTAACTAAGGATGAAGACAATCTTGTACGAAGGGGGGCGACGGATGCACTTGGTTCGGCATTTCAATATGTGACCAATCAGGAACAGGTATGGAATGAGCTGCTTGTACTCATGAAGGACAAGGACAGCCTCGTGCAATGGGCTGCAGCTGACGCACTTTGCCTGGCATTTCCACACGTGACCAATAAGGACAATGCATGGAACGACCTAATGGCACTTACTAAGGATGAGGACAGCGATGTGCGAAGACGGGCCGCTGATGTTCTTGGATTGGTATTTCAGTACTTGACCGATATAGCTCAGGCATCTCAAGACTTGCTGGAACTCTCAAAGGACTGGGATAGCGACGATTGATGGTCGCAGGTAGAGTTGGGAATACGAGGTGGGTTTTGCATCATTTCAGTGCAAACCACAGAGGACACGGAAGGCACAGAGGAATGTAATGGGGCATTTCACATAACGCCAAGGTGTTTCGGTAAAGCTGATCAACCAGGCAGTATCATTAAATAATGAAAATATCAATTTCTAATAGAGATTGGTGAAACATGATGAATTCATCTAAGATAGATCTTGAAACAATTGGTTGGGATTTATTCTTTGAAGATAGTTTTAGTCCATATCAAATCCAGGGACTTGTTCCCGGCCGTATAACCCAGGTCCAGCGGAAGAGTTGCATTGCACTCACTGAAATGGGAGAGATTGAGGTCAGAGTATCAGGCAAATTCAGGTTCGATACTTTTGAGAAAGGATCATACCCAGTTGTTGGTGATTGGGTGGGGATTAAGAAAGAATTTAACGATGACAAGGGGATCATCCAGGCAGTCCTTCCAAGAAGGAGCAAATTCTCCCGGAAAGTTGCCGGGAAAGTTACAGAAGAACAAATCATTGTCGCAAATGTGGATATTGTCTGGATCGTATCAGGCCTTGATAATGATTTCAACATCCAACGGATTGAAAGATACCTCACTTTGGCATCAGAGAGTGGATCAAAACCTGTAATAATATTAAACAAATCCGACCTTTGCGATGATCTTTCGGGGAGGATTGAGCAAGTGAAGAGAATCGCTCCATCTACGCCTATACATTCCCTAAGTGCACAACTCAACCAGGACCTGGACATACTTAATCGATATTTAGGGATGGGAAAGACGATAGCTCTCCTCGGGTCATCAGGAGTGGGCAAGTCGACTATTATCAACAGACTTCTCGGTGTAGACCGTCAGAAAGTGGGGCCTGTGAGGGAATCAGATAGCCATGGAAGGCACATTACGACTTATCGTGAGATGATTATGCTTCCTAATGGCGGGATGATTATAGATAATCCCGGGATGAGGGAGATCCAGTTATGGTCCAAAGGCGATGGTCTCAACGATGTTTTTAAGGATATTGAGGAGATTGCCCAACATTGCAGGTTCAAAGATTGCATCCATGAAAGCGAGCCGGGCTGTGCAGTCAAGGATGCACTTGATAAAGGAGAGCTTGATCCCCGTCGATACACACATTATTTGAAATTGAGAAAGGAAGTCGAATTCCTTTCAATTAAACAGAATGAGATGGTCAGAAGCACAGAGAAGGCAAAATGGAAGAACATAGCTAAGTACGGAAAAGCAATGCGAAAACTCAAAACGGAAAGGGATTAGAAAGGAACAGATAACATATCGCAGAGGGATACAGACAAATGTGATGGTGCTCTGTGTCCTCCGCGCCCTCTGTGGTTTATTACTTTCACCTCGCTCACGCCAAGTCTTTTTATCCAGTTCTGACCTCTTAAACATAAAAAAAATACATCATCAAGGTGGAAGAACATGGATTCAAAAGACGCACTTGTTGTTTTCGAGGGAGCCAGAATAAGACGAAAATGGAACAATGACCAGTGGTACTTCTCAGTGGTTGATGTTGTTAGGTTGCTAACAGACAGCGTTGACCCAAAAGATTACTGGTACAGGTTGAAAAAACGTGAATCAGAATCAAGTGGAATCGAGTTATCGACATATTGTCGACAACTGAAATTGCCATCCTCAGACGGCAAGAATTACAACACAGATTGTGCCAACACCGAATCCATGTTCAGGTTAATCCAGTCCATCCCATCCCCAAAAGCCGAACCTTTCAAGAGATGGCTCGCTAAAGTTGGTTATGAACGGGTGCAGGAGATAGAAGACCCTGAACTGGCACAAAAACGGATGAAAGACATCTATAAATTGAAGGGCTATTCTGATGACTGGATTGAAAAGCGAGTAAGAGGAATAGCGGTAAGAGATGAGCTTACTGATGAATGGGATAATAGGGGAATCAAGACAAAAAGAGAATATTCCATCTTAACATCTGAGATATCCAAAGCTACATTTGGCTTAACACCCGGCGAATACAAGAAGTTCAAAGGACTAAAGCAGCAGAACCTCAGGGACCATATGAACGACCTGGAATTGATCTTCACCATGCTTGGAGAGGCATCTACTACGAAAATAGCCCGAAACAAAAATGCGCTCGGGTTTGATGAAAATAAGGATGCTGCAAAAGAGGGGGG
>JAIWAT010000032.1:0-12371 GCA_048634225.1 Anaerolineales bacterium
GATCGCAGTGACCATATGCCTAAAAGGAATCTTTGCAATACTGTCCCCGCCGGCCTGGGACAACTGGTAAGCCCTCAGATCCAGGCTCTCATCCAGGTTGTCATACTCATCGATAAGGTTCAACAACGGCAGCCCGGGGTCAAACTCAATGTGCTTTTCCGGCTTGCTCCTGATGATCAGGTACCTCAACACCTCAGGAGGCAGGATTTCCAGCATATCGCTGATGGATACCGTGACCCCTGTGGAAGATGACATGGCACCCTTGCCCTTGAGCATTATCCATTCATAGACAATTGGATGTGGTGCAGGGTAATTATAGACTTCAGTAGATATCCGCTTCCCGGTATCGTATGAACCTCCGGCAGAGGCATGGTCCTTGCCGAACGGTTCGATGGTTACGCCCAGGATGGGCCACCGTGCCGGCCAGTCCACCCTCCAGGTGAGCTTGCCGCCGCCCCGCATGGATACGGTGCCGGTCGAGCCGCATGAACAGGAATAGTCCACGGTTTCGGCATCAGGGTCAAAGCCTGTGACCTTTGTAGTGGTCAGCCTGCCGCAGTCGTTGCATATAGGGTTGAACGGGTTCCAGTCTGGTTCAAGTGTGCGGCTCGATACTTCTTCGAGAATTCGGGCGATCTTGTCCCTCTTTACCAATGCAGTCTTGATAGCATCCACAAATGCCCCTTCCTTGTAGAGCTTATCAGCATGGTGGATCACGGGATGGATATCCAGTTTATCCATGGAACTAATAAATGGTTCAAGGAAGTGTTCGGCATAGCTGGTGTGGTCGGTGCAGGGGCAGGGTATTTCGGACAGGGGTTTGCCTACATGCTCTTCATAACTGTCATCAAGGAATGGATAGACCTTACGCAGCGGGTCATATGTATCAGCGATATATATCAGGGTGGCATCGCCCCCTGCATCCCGCAAAGCACGGTAGACCGCATCGGCTGTCAGTACTTCACGCATATTGCCTATATGGATATTGCCCGAAGGTGTTATGCCCGAAGCAACGATATGCCTGCTGCTCTTTTCAAGTGCTTCTTTTGCTACTACATCTGCCCAGTGTATAGTTTCTGCCATGCTCTCTCACTTCAGGATGATGGTAGATGCATTAAACGATATTAAATGTTTAGTATCCGGACAGTAGCAGTATGCTGGAAGTCAGGCATTGCTGCGGCACACACCAAGTTATTCGGAGATACTGGGCATCCCGCAATATTCATATAGAAGTACAAACATGTAAAACAGACTTGTATTAACAATAATCATTAGCAACAGGAGGAACAAATTTTCATGGCAGCACAATTAGGAGGACAGCCAATATTTATCCTTCGCCCGGGGACAGAACGTTCCAGGGGTAAGGAAGCACAGAACAGTAATATTATGGCGGCCAGGGCAGTAGCCAATGCCGTACGTACCACACTTGGTCCCAAAGGCATGGATAAGATGATGGTGGACTCAATGGGCGACATTGTAATTACCAATGACGGTGCCCAGATCTTACGGGAAATGGACATAGAACATCCCGCAGCCAAGATGCTGGTAGAAGTGGCCAAGACCCAGGATGATGAAGTTGGCGACGGCACCACCACAGCAGCAGTACTGGCAGGTGAACTACTCAAAAAGGCAGAGGAACTGCTCGACCAGGAGGTTCATCCTACTATTATCGCAGCAGGGTACAGGATGGCCTCAGATCAGGCAAAAAAGATCCTGGAAGGAATGGTCAGGGATGTATCAGAAGACGACGAAGCACTCCTGTTAAAGATAGCAGGGACAGCCATTACTGGCAAGGGTGCAGAGAACGCCAGGGAAAAACTTGCTAACCTGGCAGTTGTTGCAGTGCGCTCTGTGGTCGAGACAACAGACGGTAAAAAGAGTGTAGACCGGGACGATATTAAAATTGAAACGAAGACAGGTGCCAGTGTAGAGGAATCGGAACTTATCGAGGGCATGATGGTGAACAAGAGCAGGGTACATGAAAATATGCCTAAGCGTATCGAAAATGCCAGGATACTGCTGCTCAATGCACAGGTGGAGATCCATAAGACCGAAATGGATGCAGAGATCAACATCACATCCCCGGACCAGCTGCAGTTGTTCCTTGACCAGGAAGAGAAAATGCTGAAAGGTATGGTGGACAAGATTGTAGAAAGCGGTGCAAATGTCGTGTTCTGCCAGAAGGGTATTGATGATATTGCACAGCATTACCTGGCAAAGGAAGGGGTATTTGGCATCCGGAGATTCCTGAAAAGCGACTTTGAGAAAATGGCACGGGCAACCGGTGCCACCATTGTCAATAATATTAACGAGATATCCGAATCAGACCTTGGATTTGCCGGCCTGGTAGAGGAACGCAAAATGGGCGGCGAGGATACTACATTTGTTACCAAGTGCCAGAACCCAAAGTCAGTGTCAGTGATCCTGAGGGGCAGTACCGAGCATGTGGTGAACAATGTGGAGACTGCCTTTGAGGACGCCACCAGGGTAGTCGGAGTAGTCATAGAGGACGGTAAACTGGTAGCTGGCGGCGGTTCACCTGAAGTGGAACTGGCGCTGAGGTTAAAGGAATACGCAGCCACACTCAAAGGCAGGGAGCAGCTTGCAGTGACCGCTTTTGCAGAAGCACTTGAAGTAATCCCGCGCACACTTGCCGAGAACGGCGGCCTGGACCCCATCGATAAACTGGTGGAACTACGCAGCCAGCATGAGAAAGGAGTAAAGACTGCCGGCCTGAATGTGATTACCGGTGAAGTGACAGATATGTGGGAAGAAGGTGTGGTAGAGCCACTGAGGGTAAAGACCCAGGCATTGAACTCTGCTACCGAATCCGCTACAATGATCCTGAGAATAGATGATGTTATTGCTTCCAGCGGTTCCGCCGGCATGGGTGAGGGAATGCCGGGTGGAATGCCTGGTGGAATGCCGCCAGGCGGCATGCCGGATATGGATTTTGACATGTAGATGACTATGCTGTGCCCGCGGGCACAGCCAATATCTTTTTTTATTTTTCTATTACGCAATTCTTAATTACAGAAAAGCTCTACAGGCTACCAGACCATGAAATCCCAAGGGGTAATTCCAGTGAACGTGCTTGACACATCAGAACACACAAAAGATGAATTGACCGAGATACTGAGAAAAGAACTGGTAGATAACCCGATCTTATTTCTCAGCGGTCCGCAGGGCGGCGGCAAGACAACCATTAGTATTGGAATGGCAGATGAGAAGGTGGGTGCTATCTATGAGGGGCGGGCACGTTCTGCCCAGCCTGTAATAATTATCCGGAAGGATGTAACAGATAAAATGGAACAGGAAATTGTGGAACGGCGTAAGCTTCCGATCTTTGATGGGGATGACCCCATATATGTGGATGTAAAAATGCTGGATAAGCTCATTTACATCATTGAAGATGTCTTCGATGTAATGGAACTGGGTGAAGAGCACTTATTCAATGAGATATCAGAATTGTCAGCTAAAATCGGAGTAGAACCAAAGCAGATCGAAGTCATTGCCGATGAAGATATGCTGGTAAGGCGCAGGCTGCAGCGCCACGTGGATGCCAAAGACAGGCTGGAAGAACTGCTGAAAAAGGAAAAACAGTATGGTATAAAGTCCAATCTGTTGGGTATCCAGGGTGCTAAGGTCATGGATATAGTGAACCGGGAAGGAGTGGGAAACTACGATGACAGCCAGTTCTCAAGGACTGTGAAGGATTTTGACCGGATACTACCTACCAAGGATATGACATTAGGCCAGTGCCTGCTCAAGATCGTGGAGATATCCAATGAGGAGGGAAAGGAATCCGGTTTTCTGGTCATGCATACTGATGATGGCGAGCAGAAGATCATCAGCGACCTTGTTGTGGGAAAACATGAGAATTCCATGATCGGTGTAACACTACTGGAAATATATGTAGGGTACAGGCAGAGCCGGCATATGTACCAGGCGTATAAGAGCAGCATGGAAGGAAAGGTGGAAGTCATACACTCCTTCACACCCGAACTGCAGCTTGAGGTGGGATTCAAGCAACTTGCGAACATGAACCTTGATTACATTTCCGAAGAGGATGACACCGGATTAGTGTCCGTTGCCGATAAGGCGGCTGCTGATAGGTTTGGTATTATCGTAAGTGTAGTGGATACTGACGGTAATATAGAATCATCAGAACCTGAGAGGATAGAGGAACTTGAGCAGATAATGTTCGAGTCCTACCAGGAATTCAAGGCAGCCCATAGTTTGGATAATTAGAATTTTTTTGTCCTGTTACCTGGATTTCATTGGATAATTTTTATTAGTATATAATCTATAAGATTATGTACTCAAGTTGATCCGACCGAAGGGAGGATTTTCTTGTACGGACTACCTCAATTTGATATACAGGCCTATAGTGGTATAGTGGTACAATGAATTATATGGAAAATATCGTGGGTTTTTCAAGGGAAGCTTTTGAAGAGGCCTACAAACAGGGATTAAAGTCCAATGACAGCTCAGTTGAGATGAACCTGACCAACAGGACATATGATCGGGTAGTGGAACTGGAATCCGAGAATAATAGCATTGAAATGATCATGGTAGGGTTTGAGAAGACTATTATTTTGTATAGAGGGGGAATGTACGAAATTATCCGGATGGAAAAATCATAACTGCGAAGACCCGGTCGTCCTGTACGATACAGGAATATCAATATCGATAAATTGATATTACCCTGAGTTATATATTTTATTCATCCTTTTCCAGGAAGTGTATGACCATGTTCCTACCTACGCCCGAAGATATAAAGAAGCGCAGGGTCGATCTTAGCCTGACCCAAAACGAACTGGCCAAACTTGCAGGCGTGAGCCAGCCCCTGATTGCCAGAATTGAAGCAGGGGATGTGGATCCAAGGCTTTCAACATTAACCAAGATATTAGATGCCTTTGATACCACTGAAAAAAAGAGGATACTGGCAGGGGATATTATGCATTTTCCTGTGATACATACCAATCCGGGTTCGTCAGTGGAAGAGGCTGTTGATATTATGGAGAGTGAAGGATTCTCCCAGGTGCCTGTTATCGAAAACGGTGTACCGGTGGGCAGTATCTCTTCTGATACGGTTGTCCATTACATGACCGAAAGCGACACTGATAAATTATCCAATATGCAGGTCAGTGATATCATGGGCAGTTCTTTTTCCACTGTTTCAAAGGACACGGTTGTCAGTATCATCTCACACTTGCTTGAACAGAGTCCGGCTGTGCTTGTGATGGATATGGGCAAGGTAGTGGGTGTGGTTACCCAGCACGATGTTATGAAACTTGTGCATAAGAAATAATAACAATTGAACAATAATTATACACGAACAAGAGAGACCTGAAATGTTACCCGAAGATGATTATAAGAAGATTGCCGAGCGGCTGGGCAGGGAGCCCACAGAAGTTGAACAGGGCTGTTTTTTGAACCTGTGGAGCGAACACTGCTCGTACCGTTCCAGCTCATCGATATTGAAAACATTTACCACCACCGGTGATCGGGTCATTATCGGTCCCGGGGACGATGCCGCTATTGTCCGCCTTGAGGACGGCTGGGTAATGGCGATCGGGATGGAGAGCCATAACCACCCATCATATGTTGACCCCTACAATGGTGCAGCCACAGGTGTGGGTGGGATCGTGCGGGATATCATATCCATGGGTGCACGGCCCATAGCCCTGATGGACCCCCTGTATTTCGGGCCGCTCGATAATGAAAAGAACAGGTATCTTTTCGAGCATGTGATAATGGGCATTGCAGGGTACGGGAACTGTATCGGCGTACCTGTGGTGCGGGGAGAGGCTTATTTCCATGAAAGTTTCAGCGGCAACCCCCTGGTGAATGTGGTATGCGTAGGGCTAGCCCGCGAGGATAAGATCGTTACTGCCACTGCCCAGAAGGCTGGCAATAAGCTGGTGCTAATGGGTTCGTCCACTGGCAGGGACGGGATGGGCGGTGCGTCCTTTGCATCAAGGGACTTAAGCGAGGAATCGGAATCCGAGGAACGGCACAGTGTCCAGATAGGCGACCCGTTCACAGAAAAACTGGTCATAGAAGCCACTCTTGAAGCCATTGATAAGGGATTGGTACTGGCATGCCGTGACCTTGGAGCCGCCGGCCTGGTAGGGGCCAGCAGCGAGATGGCAGCCAATGGCGAACTGGGCGCTCATATTATTGCCGATAATGTTCACTTAAGAGACGAAAGCCTGACACCTTTCGAGATAATGATATCCGAATCCCAGGAGCGCATGGTACTGGAAGTAGAGCCCGGTAATGTAGATGAGGTGCTGGCAATAGCAGACAAATACGACCTCAAGGCCAACTTGATCGGCGAGCTCACACAGGAGACCCAGTATGTGGTGGAGTATAAGGGCGAAATAGTAGCAGATATGCCAATACTGTTCCTGTGCGGCGGTGCACCCACATCCGAACTGGACCTCATGCCGCCCGGTATAAAGAGGGATACTGAAAAACCGCCTATGCCTGAAGATATCAAGGACATAATCTTAAAACTGCTTGCCAGACCAAATATTGCTTCCAAGGAATGGGTATACAGGCAGTATGACCATGAAGTGCAGGTGCGCACCATGATCAAGCCGGGCATGGATGCAGGTGTACTACGGATCATCGACGATACCCAGGGACTTGCCCTGTCCTGCGGCTGCAATCCTGCCCATGTTGAGGCAGACCCCTACAATGGCGGGGCTGGAACAGTTATCGAGAATGCCATGAACCTTGCTGCTGTGGGAGCCAGACCCATAGCACTGGTGGACTGCCTGAACTTCGGGAACCCGGAGCGGGGTGAGATATTCTACCAGTTCAAACAGGCATCATTGGGACTGGGCGATGCTGCAAGGAAATTGAAGACGCCTGTGGTAGGCGGAAATGTATCTTTCTACAATGAGAGTGACGAGTTCGGGAGTGCCATTGCACCCACGCCGAGCATTGGCATAGTTGGGTGGGTCAGGGATCTTGGAACCATTCCTGCAGGTACTTTCCGGCAAACGGATGAGACCGTGATACTTGTGGGTGATACAAAGGATGAGCTTGGGGCCAGTGAGTATTATTCCATGCTTGGGCTGGGCAACAATGGTGTAACTCCAGATGTGCCAGAGAATATTGATACGGTCATCGATACACTGATATGCGCTGTGGAAGCAGGTCTTATAACATCTGCCCATGACATATCCAATGGCGGGCTGGCAGTTACGCTGTGCGAGATGGTTGAACAGATAGGCGCAGAAATAGATATTACTAGTATATGTGCAAGGGACGATGATGCCCTGTTCTCGGAATCATACGGCAGGATGGTCATTAGTACCAGTGAACCTGATAAAGTGCTGGATATGATGTCAGGTATTGACTGTACAGTACTTGGAAAGACAAGTGGAAATGGTCTGTCAATTAGAACCCGCAATGGAGATATTGACCTATCAATAGATGAGATTGAAGATGCCAGGAGCAGTCTCTCCCGGCTGATGATGGATTGATTAATTCCTCAATTTATCTTTTTCTCATACCCTTAATGATCTTCCTGATAAATACCAGAATGACCAGGATTACAATTACGCCTCCCAGGATCATAAGTCTGGTAATGTTGCTTTCTGTCTCCTCATCTATCACGATCTGGGTCTGTAATGGTGTGGGTGGAGGTGTGGCTTTTTCAGGCTCTATATATATGGCCGCAGCCCATACATCCCTGTTCAGGTCATGGTACGTAGTATATGCCAGCTTTGTACCGTCATGGCTCCAGTCAGGTTGGGTCTGGTCCCTGGATTCCTGGATCAGGGTCGTATTATCAGTACCGTCCGGTCTGATAATATATATGTCAAAATCGCCGTTCTCATCAGAGGAATAAGCGATCCAATTTCCGCAGGGGCTCCATGTGGGGTCGAGCTGTTCATAGCTGTCGTTGGTAACCTGGATATTATTAGAGCCGTCAGCGTTCATTACCCAGAGATCGCCCTGGAATGAATAAACTATCCTGGAACTATCAGGGCTCCATGCCGGGGTCTTGATAGTTGTCTGGTAAAAGGTCAACCTGGTAATGTTTGATGTATCAGGTTCCATGGTCCAGATCTCATAATCATAGTTGACCCTGCCCAGGTAAAGTATCTTTGTATTGTTATGGTTCCAGGAAGGGTTCTGCTGGTCGGTTTTATTGATGCTTAATTGCCTGGGTATGATGTCTTCTCCTTCAGTGATCCAGATGTCAAAGTGGCGGTCGCGCTTGAAGGAATACTGGGAGGTATACAATATTCCTTTTTCTTCCCAATCAGACTGGCCCAGCCAATCAGTACTTTGGAGATACATAACCGGATTGGAACCGTTCAGGTCCATTATCCACAATTCACCGCCATAGAGGCCGTCCACAGTATAGGCAAGTTCCGAATCATCAGGGGCCCAGGAAGGATCATATTCCTGCATTGTACTGTTGGTTAACTGGAACAGGGCGGTCACCCGGGGTAGATCATCGGCTGTGGCTGAAGGGACAAAGCACAGCAGGATTATGATAAGAATGAAAGATAATTTTATTTGCCTCATAATTTCACGTCTTTTTATTCATACCAGGCTTTAAGTGGCAGCTATTTATGATAAAATTTATTTCAAATTTGGCAGTAGTACTTTATAAACCTAATCATATAAATCATCGGGCTATTCCCGTGATCTTTTTCTTCTCAATGGACAGCATTTATGTTAATTAACCACGTTATCCGGTTACAGGTGAAGGAAAAATGGCAATCCATCCAATTGAATTTCGTTACGGTACTGCTGAAATGAAGCAGGTATGGAGCGAGGAATCTAAATTACTAAAATTACTCCAGGTAGAGGCAGCCCTGGCCAGGGCTGAAGCGGATGTGGGCATGATACCAGGGGATGCAGCCGATACTATTGCAGCAGCAGTGGATAGTGTGAAACTTGAACGGGTCAATGAGATAGAGGACGAGATAAACCATGATATGATGGCTGTGGTCATGGCATTGTCAGAGCAGTGTGGGACGGCAGGAAAATGGGTTCATTTCGGTGCCACTTCCAATGATATGCTGGATACCCAGGTTGCCCTGCAGATAAAGGAAAGTATAGCCCTGCTGCGCAGCAAGACGATAGCTGTCAGGGATGCCCTTGTGGAAAGGGCAGATGAGCATAAAACCACGGTCTGTGTCGGCAGGACGCACGGGCAGATCGGAGTGCCCACCACCTACGGCCTGCGCTTCGCAGTCTGGGCCAGCGAGATGGACAGGCACCTCACAAGACTGGACGAACTGGAGCCCAGGGCCGCAGTGGGCCAGATGACAGGTGCTGTAGGTACCCAGGCGGCCTTCGGGGCGGACGGTATTGAGATACAGCGGCGAACAATGGAATACCTGGGGCTGGGTTCTGTGGAGGTATCCACCCAGATCATACAGAGGGACAGGCATGCCGAGTTCGTGATGTGGATGGCAAACACGGTCACTACCCTGGATAAGATATGCGTGGAATTTCGCTCACTGCAGCGCAGCGAGATCGCAGAAATAGAGGAGAGTTTCGGCAAGAAGCAGGTGGGTTCGTCCACCATGCCCCACAAGCGCAATCCTATTAAGAGTGAACAGGTATGCGGTTTGGCCCGGATAGTCAGGGCTATGGTGGAGCCGGAACTGCTGAACAATACCCTGTGGGATGAGCGGGACCTGACCAACAGTTCCTGCGAGCGTGTGGTCTTTCCCGAGACCTGCGTACTGACCGACCACATCCTGAAACTGGCTGAGGGTATTATTGCAAATCTGCGTTTCTTTCCTGAGAATATCAAGCGCAACCTGGAGCTTATGCGCGGGCTGAACATGGGCGAGGCTGTGATGATCGAGCTGGCAAAGCGGGGTGTGGGCAGGCAGGAGGCCCATGAGATTGTGAGGACCAGCGCCATGGAGGCCCGCGAGTCGGGCAGGCATATGAAGGAGGTACTGGTGTCACGGCCTGAGGTGACTGAGTTTATTAGTGCTGAGGAGATTGAAGGGGTCATGGACCCTGAGGGGTATATCGGGACTGCTGTGGAGCAGGTGGAGGCTGTGGTGAAGCGGTTGAGGGGTAAGCATTAATATGAAACAATTTCGATTGCAATACTGTTGATATTGTCTTTTGTGGCGCTTGTGATAATTGGGCGAATAAAGTTACCGGTTTTCACAATTCGAACAATATCTTTTCGAACTCTACTGCCGTGGTCGGAGCAAGCCAGAAACCATCTTCAAGCATTTGCTGAAATATCGCAAGTGACTCATTTTTCTTGAGGAGTCCAAGTTTCACGGATTTTAATAAAATGAACAGGACACCTTTTGTTTTAACGCCAAGAAACTCTGCGATTGTTGATGCCTCTTCATCATTAATGAGCAATAAAGAACCGGTCTTCAAAGCTAGTGTTATAGCTTCTCTTTCTCCCATGCCTAGTTTGCAGTTAAAGACCTTTTCCGTTTCATCAACTTTTTGTGATACACCTGTGTTTTTAACAATGATGTCTTCATTTATCACGGCAGATTCGATAATTTCTGCGTCAGGGTATCCATTTAATTTTCCTGCCGTTACGGCTTCTTCGAACACTTTGGCTGGAATATCTATTTTTCCGTACAGGTCTTTTAGTAAATTGAGTTTATTGTACCGGGCAAGCCAGATCAGAATGCCGGTGTCAGCTACTGTCATAGATCACTGATCTCTCTTAGCAGTCTGTTTTTTGAATAATGCACGCTGACCGTGCGTTCTTTTAACTTTTCAAAAATCTCATGCCGCGATAGGCCGGTAATCTCAACCATTCTACCAATTGAGATCTTACTCTGCTTATACTGTTCAACCGCATTTTCGATTTTTGTTTCTTTCAAACCTTTGTCCAGCAATTCACGCAAAAAGGTCGAGCGTTCCACATGCTCCTCGTGTGCCAGTCTATTAATCTCATTGAGCATGCCCGATGCAATTCGCAAGGAAACCACATTGTATGTCATGTATTCTAATAGAATACGATTGTTTATTAGATTTTCCCTGGATCAAGTGCTTTTTTTTCCAAACATGAATTGAAATGGTTTCCTTTTAGTGCAAAAGCTAATCCAAGCGGCAAGGGTTGATCTATTGTCATGCTCTGGCGGGTACGACTTATAGAATGCCGGAGGGGGATATCGGGACTGCGGTTGTGCAGGTGGAGGGCGTGGTTGAGCGGTTGAGGGGAAAAAAGCATTAATACTTGAAAAGGAAACTCTGGTAAGGGAGGATTTCATCATGAGGATATTTTTGATTCTTGTGCTACTGGTACTTATTTCAGGATGCATAGCCAGTGAGCCAGATGAAGAGACCCTGATAAAGGAGGATGTAAATATGGATGTAATATCGATTTCTTCAGACGTATTTGAGAACGGGGGTATGCTGTCGTCCGAATACACCTGTGACGGCAGTGATGTATCACCCGAACTCTCATGGGACACCGTCCCTGCAGGCACACAGTCCATCTCCCTGATAGTGGACGACCCCGACGCACCAGGGCAGACCTGGGTTCACTGGATTATCTACAACATGCCCGCCGACAGCACCGGGCTGCCCGCTGCAGTGCCCAAGAACAAGACCCTGGACGACGGCAGCCTGCAAGGCAAGAATGACTTCGGCAAGATAGGATATAACGGACCCTGCCCGCCGCCAGGCAAACCCCACAGGTATTTCTTCAAGGTGTATGCCCTGGATACCACACTCGGCCTAAAGAGCGGCGCTACCAAATCCCAGCTTGAGGCCGCAATGTCAGGGCACATCCTGGCACAGGGAGAGATGATAGGGAAATACGGGCGCTGATTGATTGTGACCATCGTATCCTGAAGGCATCTTCCTTACCAGATGGACTGATACCTATTCCCTGGTATGTCATATACTGGCTGCTCATCCTTGTGCCGCTGTACCTGCGCCTGGCATAAAAAAACAGGGGACTTAATGTCCCCCTACTACTATTTTTCATTGTTAAAGTGCACACTTTAATATATCAGTATGATGATGTAATTCATAATAATTTATATCATCATACTGATATAATTTGATATAAAAATATATCAGTATAGTGATAAAGATTAAATAGTTTGGTTACTATGTGATATTGATGCTCGAAAAAAGCCTGATATTTGAAATCCTGAGAGACCAGAATTACTGGTTTAAAGATTTTACTCATGATGAGTATATCGAACGAGAGCATTACATGGGCAAGATGAAAGAATTGCTCCATTCAAAATCAATAACCATCGTGACAGGTCCAAGAAGGACTGGAAAGACAGTACTATTAAAACAGACAATCAATGAGATGATGGAAGATGGGGTTGATAGAGAACAGATATTGTACCTGAATCTTGAGGATTACAGGCTGTATT
>JAIWAT010000033.1:0-12341 GCA_048634225.1 Anaerolineales bacterium
AACCACAGGCACGCCACCAAGGTTCTTCTCTAACATCAACGAAACCACATCCTTGATCTGGGCATTTGTCTTTACAGAGATGACACCACGACTCATAATATCTTCTGCCAGCAGGTTCTTGATCCTGTTATCCTGCTGGTTGCCTGAAACAAGGTCCCTGAATGCCCGCAGCCCATTAGCGATATCATGCTCAGTGATGATTCCTACAAGTTCACCATTTTCGATAACAGGCAGCCGTCCAATATCATTATCAAGCATCATCCTTCTGGCATGGATCACCCTTTCCCCTGGCCCAATAGTGATTGGTTGGCGCATAATCTCTCCGGCATATGAATTGCCAAACGGATAGTTCTCAATGACCTGTTGCGGTGTAACCCATCCTACCACATTATCATTGTCAATGATAAGAAGTATCCCGTTGTTTTTGTTCATTAATGTTACACCATCAGTAACAGGCATATCAGGCAGCACTTTATTGTAGTTATCATTTGTCGCCGTGGCTACATGTATGGCCGAAGCAGGGAGGTTTGATTTTTTCCTGGTTCCCAGTTCCCTTGTTATTGTACGCATGGTGACAATACCATGGATACTGTTATTATGCATCACAAGGAGTCTTCTTGTACTGAATTTTTCCATTGTGTCAAGTGCATATGATAATTTTTCAGATTTATCTATTGTCAGCGGTTCTGTCATTATATCCTGCATATTCATTTTTGTCACCTACCGGGCTATAATTGCCAGCATAATGTTTTTCGAATATATGATTCCAGTTATATCTTCATCAACAACGAGTATGCCATTGATGTGCTGTTCGACCATAATCTTTGCTGCATCTACTACCTTGCTGTTCTTACTCAAAGTAATGAGTGGCGTGGACATGACATCTTCAGCTACCATAGACACTTCCTTTACATACCGGAATACCTTTTCGCCACCAGTGTGGTTCTTGCGTGCCATCTTAACATCCTTGGATGGTAATCCCCCTTCAGGATTTGTCATCCTGTTCATTGCAAGGTCTGTCCTGGTAATAGTACCCACAGGTTGGTTGCTGTCATCCACCACGATTGTCTTGTCCACTTCATTGCTTTTCATCTCATGGATCACATGACTGATGCTATGGTGCCTGTGAACAGTGACAAAAAACTGTTCCATAATATCATCTACAACAGTAGTATCATCGAGGGTTGAGTAATATCGTATCAGGTCATGTTTCGTTATAATACCAATTAAATTCTTATCAGTCTCACTCCTGACCACAGGTAATCCACTGATATTATTCTCAAGCAGGATTTCAGCAGCCTGCCTGGGCGTGGCATCAGGGTATATCGTCAAAGGGTCAGATGACATAACCACGCTAATTGGAATATTGCCAATGGGACGCCTGCGCCATTTCGGCTCTGCCTGGTCCAGTCTTTCACTAATATCAGTCTTGGTCACCACACCTACGGATATTACTTCCGGTGATCTTGATGTAGCTTCTTTTGTCATATCCTTTTCAATGACCACGAGCCTGCTTATACCGTGTTTTAACATAAGGTTCCTTGCTCTTGATATAGGTTCATTGGCTGCTATCAGGTAGACCGGGGAACTCATAATATCTTTTACTTTCATTGCAATATCTCCTTTGGATAGCAGATCAATCTGCCAGTGCCTTAATAATATCACGTTCGGTTAAAATACCGCATAATTCTCCATCATCAATTATGGGAAGCGCTCCTACTTTATTTTTCAGCATTAATGCTGCCGCTTCACCGATATCTATACCGGAATTAGTCCAGATGATGTCGCGCAATATCAAGCTTTTCACTGGGACCTTGAATGCATCAGAAACATCCCCGGTCATAAGCTTCTGGAATATTTCACCACTGCCCAGATACCTCATGATATCGGATGCGGTAACAATTCCCAGCAGTACGTCTTCCTTTACAATCGGGATTCGCCTGAAACCCTTCTCTATCATGGTCCTGGTGGCTTCACCTATAGAAATATCAGGCGAAGCAGTAACTACTTTGTTACTCATATATTCTTTTATCGACTTTGAAGTAGTAATATCTGCCACAGTTCTTACGAAATCCCGTTCTGTCACAATCCCGACCACAGCATTATCATCATCAACGATGGGTATGCCGCCGATGTTTTTTTCGATCATGGTTTTAAGGGCGTTTGATATAGTATCATTGACTCCCAGGCTGACCACGTCCTTTTTCATGATCTCCCTGACATCTTCGTTTATGGCAGCAGCAAGGTTGCCTTTGTACCTGTTCTTGACAATATTATGTCTGAGTCCGCCACCTAGGAAATCCACTATATCCAGACTTGTAATGATCCCTTCCAACCTGTTTGTACCTGCATCGGTGATTGGAACACGCCTGAATCCATATTTCAACATGGTTTTTGCAGTTCCCATAATATTGGTTGTTGGGGGAAGAGTAACGATATTTTTAGATGCAATTGCCAGGATATCACCCTGGTTGTGTGAGACCCTTGATTTAAAATCCACTGGCCCCCTATCCATTACTCCAGTACTATCCATTACTCTTATATCAGACCTGTTAATATTTTGCCTCTTCATGTTTTCACCGTTTTGTTAATTACTAAGAAAGATTATGTCCTGGTACTTACCATATTACAATTGAAGTTAAATCATCTTATTTTCCAGTTCGGTATTTCATCAATTATTACTTTCTATTTAAAGTATCCTGTAATCCTCAACAATTTAGATTTTTTACAGTCTGTTCCAGGCCCATGACCAGATACCATTCAAATCCTTCCGTCAACATACGCCCTGACAATATCATGTATATCTATAATACCTACAAGTTCTTCCAGATCTACCACACACAAACGGTGCACATCCAGCCGTGTCATCATTTCAATAGCTTTTTTTAAGGATGCATCGGTGGTTATAGTGAAAGGTGGAGTACTCATGATGCGTGCCACCCTGGAAGATGTTTTGATCCTGGTACCATGTTCGTCCTCCCGTTCCATCCTGACACCACCCGAGCTTAAGATATCATACCTTGTTATCATACCTTTTGGTCTATTTTGTTTGTCTACCACAGGATACCCGGAAAATCCTTCCCTGATCATATTCATCCATATCCCTGACAGCGGATCATCTGGTGTGCATGTCTTGACGTTCTCGCTCATAAATTCACTCACTGTCCCTTCAGGAATATCGGATGGGTCCAGATTGTTAAAAATATCTATAATGCCTATAATACCATTAAGGGTATTGCCTCTGGCTGTATCCACCACAGGTATGCAGGTGAACCCTGTTTCTATCATGATCCTTGCCGCCTGTTTTATATCCGTTTCAGCGGAAATGATGGGTGTCTCAATAACATACCCGCTGATAGTGATATTTGATTTGGTTGATGTAATGTTCAGGACATCTTTTTCAGTTATTATCCCGATTACCCTGTTCTTTTCATCCACAACTGGTAATGTCCTGTGGTGGAAATCCCGTATAAGCTGACGGGCACGTGTAATAAAATCAGAAGCTACCACGTGTACCGGATGTTTTTCCATTATAGCACGGACAGTTAATTCGTCCATCGAAACCCCCCCATTTAATAAAATACTAATCTATTTATCTATTTCCCTGCAGTATTCGCACATCAACGACCCATTGAAATAGTCAAGATTATCCGAATATTTCCCGCAGTTCTCGCACACGCCCCTGGTAATGATCTCAGGGATCTCCCTTCCGGTTGAAATTTCCCTTTCCCTGTGCATGTTGACAAGTTCGGAAAATATGTTTCCCATCTCCACAGATACCGAAAAAAGGTCAGTATCTGTTACCAGCCCGACAAGTTTCTTGTCCTTGACGATCGGTACGCGCCTGATATGCATCTTGAGCATCAGGTCTATGGCTTTTTGCATGTCTTCATCAACATCAAGAGTTATCAGTGGAGTTGTCATGACCTTTGTTAAGCTGAGTGAGTCAGGATTTACATTTTTGGAAATGATCTTCTTGATCATATCCCGTTCGGTAAAGATACCTATCGGATTATGACCATCCATTACTATCAGGCTGCCCACATCAAGTTCGACCATTTTTTTCGCTGCATCTGATATTTTAATAGCTTTATCGATAGTAATGGGATTACGGGTCATGATCTCCTTGACTGGCATTCCGGTTTCCATGTATTGTACCTCCCTTGGAAATCTGATGTACTATAGTAAACTTATCTATTTGATTGAATATAAAGAATTGGTAATAAGGTATTTAAATAAAAACCTACGAACTCCACTGCAATTGTCAAACCACAATCGGGCAATCACAATCCGGTAATGACAATACCAAGACCAGGCTAATCAAGACCAAGCTAATTAACACCACCCAAATAACATATTATCATTCGATAATATCAGCAAAAGCGAAATTTGGATGCACTTCCCTTATCCTAACACGCACCGCCTGCCCGACCATAGCGTGCTTAACAAAAACAACAAAATCCCCGATCCTGGTAATACCATCTCCCTGCTCTCCAATCTCTTGTATCTCAACGTCATATTCATTACCGACCTTGATATCAGTGGATATGAACTTCTTGCCTATTACATATATTTCAGCACTTTGCTTCCTGGAAGCTCTAGGTGTATACGAGCGTACATACACAAAATTCTCCTTCACTTCATCCAGGAACTCCTTGAACATATCACCCTGGAATACCTTAACAACAAAATGGCCCCCAGGTATTAGCAGCCTTTTTGCCATGCCAAGCGCCGCCTCGCACAGGTCAATGGAACGGCCGTGGTCAAGACTCCAGTTCCCGGTCAGGTTAGGCGCTGCATCGCAAATTACGGCATCGGCCCCGTGTTCACCTATGATCTCCTCTATCCTTCCCCGTATCCTGTCAGAAGTGAGATCTCCTTTAAGGGTATCCACTCCCTCAATAGGTGCTATCTTCTGCAGGTCAACACCAAGTACCCGCCCGCCTGAAAGCTCTTTTGCCATCTGCAGCCAGCCACCCGGGGCAGCACCAAGGTCCACAACCGAGCTCCCCGGTTTTATTACGTTGTGCTTTATATTGATCTGCTGCAGCTTGTAAGCGGCCCGGGAACGATATCCTTCATCCTTTGCTTTATAGTAGAAATAATCCTTCTGGTTCCTGGCCATACAAGGGTTTATTGTTATGCACATCCTTAAACCTCACCCAGGTGAATAAGATTTGTTCATAGAACTTGATGGCTGGCATGCAAAACTACGGTTCTCAGCCTGCCATTTAATACCCGACCATCCAAAATGCGGCAGGCTGCACGGTCATACTTATGCGGTCAGTGTACGTATCGAGGGCAGTCAGGCAGGGCAGTTCATCATTGATTTTGAGGATATAAAGAGGATTGTTATAGAGATATGTGACCGGCTTGACCACAGGATATTGTTGGCAAAGGACGATCCCAGGTTGAAGATAACAGAAGATGAGGGTTATTATACAGTGGAACTTATTAAAAGCTGCAAACATTATGTGCTGCCAAAAGAGGATGTAAAGTTACTACCTATACCGTCGGTAAGTGCCGAAGACCTGTGTAAGTATTTCCTTAGTGAGATTTCCACCGCCATCAGGAATAACGGTTTTGCAGATAATATCACGACCCTGCATGTGCGTGTAGATGAAGGTATCGGACAGGGAGCAGGCTGCAACATAAGCCTTGCTTGATCCGCAGCACATTTTCGGAGCATTTAAATATATTATATCATATTGCTCATCTGGTGTAATAATGGAAGGAATTGCCATAACCAAAGATTCAACATCTGAAGACTTAGAACCAATAGCAGTGGCCATCTATTCAGCAGTTGGTCTCCCGGTAACAATAAAGAGTAAGAATAAAAATGGGATAAGGATCGAGAATAACCAGGTAATGGATTATAATTACACTGGCAAGTACCTGGAAATGGCAATAGAACAAAAAAAGACCATCCACGGCTTTGCCGAAGAGGGACCGTATAAGGATGTCCCTGTAGTGGTTTCACCGATCAAGGATAAAGAAGGTGAAGTTGTAGGTGCCATTGGAATAGTCAACCTTGCGGGTTTTATCGACCTTACAAGACTGTAATTCCAAAAATCTTATATTGTAACCTGTGCTTATTATTTTTATGCAGACAGGCTATGTATACCACGATGACTACTTGAAGCATGACACTGGCCTCCATCCTGAGAATGGTGGTCGCTTAACTGCTATAATGGACGGCTTGAAGGAAAGTCCTTATTTCAGCAGGCTCATCCTGATCGAACCCGTACCTGCCAAAGCGGACCAGATCCATTATATCCATACCCATGACCTTATCCGAACAGTTATGGATTTTTCCTCCAGTGAGGTGCATCTCGACCCGGACACACCCACCTGCAGCCGCTCGTATGAGGTCGCATTGCTGGCCGCCGGTGGAGTTATTTCAGCAGTTGATGCGGTGATGGACGGGATGGACAGTGTATTCGCACTGGTACGCCCGCCCGGACACCATGCCGGGCCGGACAGGAGCATGGGTTTTTGCCTGTTCAATAATATAGCCATAGCGGCCCGGCATGCACAGAAAAAGGGATTGGAAAAGGTGCTTATCGTTGACTGGGACGTCCACCACGGCAACGGCACCCAGGAAGCATTCTATGAGGACAGCTCGGTGCTGTATTTTTCCATCCACCAGTACCCGCATTATCCGGGCACGGGCAGTGTGGACGAAACTGGTGCAGGGGATGGCAGTGGATATAATATTAACGTGCCGCTACCGCCAGGTGCTGGAGATCCGGATTACCTGTATATATTCAACGAGATACTGGTACCAGCAGCCCGCAAGTTCGAGCCTGATATAATTCTGGTAAGCGTCGGCCTGGACGGGCACAGGGACGACCCGCTGGCAGGCATGAACCTGACATCAGTGGGTTATGGGCAGATGGCTGCAATAGTACGCTCACTGGCAGAGGAATTATGCGGCGGCAATCTGGTACTGGCACTTGAGGGAGGGTATAATTATGATGCATTATCTGAATCCGTGGTCATGATATTCAGGGCACTTATGGGTGAATGTGATGATATTTCAGGAACGGGAGCAGGAAGGGAAACTGGAATGGGAACCAGAAAGGGGGAGGGGACAGAAAGGAGAATGGAAACGGGAATGGGAGCGGGACAGGTATCAGACCATACATGCCAGGTAGTAGAGAAGGTTATGGAATTACATTCAGGTGGAAAAATCCTGTAAGGAATTCCCTGAAACTCTGATCGTTAAGCTCAAGTAATTCACTACCCTGCAATATCTTAAAACCCAACTTTATGCTCTCACCCATATGTCTGCCCAGCCTGCATGTGTGTATCTCGTTACGCAGCAGACCGGCAGCATCCGTATGCTTGCGCTGGATATCCACCACATACCTGCCGTTTTCTATATAGATTTCTGAAAACCCTCTATCCTGCAGGTATTTCTGTTTGAATTTTTCTGCATGGGATTTTTCCCATACCGGTGGACCCGTATGCTTGTTAACAGGGGGCAGCCGCCAGACCTCCAGTTCCAGCACTACTGCCACCTCCCGGTCACCTGCCCATACATCGCCGTTCAGGACAGTAAATCTATTCCGCGACAGCAGGTCTGTGATACTGCTGTGCAGCATGAACAGTTGGGGATAGAGCACATCATCCACTACATCTGGCTTGTCAAAGACCAGGGCCATCAGGAAAGTTCCCCGGTTGGAAGTGGTATTGTCAAATCCTGTATCATTTAACCGGGCCAAAAGGGTAGGGAAGAACTGTTCCACTGCAGGAGAATCAAGATACTTCCGTGCCCTGTCAATAAATCCGGCAAACTTGTCCAGTGTCAGTGCCGCCGCCACATTCCTGGCCGGGTCAGTGGGGTCCACCACCACCAGCGGGTCATTGTGCTGCTTGTTCCCGTGTTCAATAATGTCGATGGTGGTGCCGGATTTCCAGCCATCTGCTGCTTGCAGCACTTCTAAAAACGAGCCATAATGTATTACGAGCAGTTCTGCCAGGTATCCTGAGAACCCGCCGGTCCTGAGGTCAGAACCATAAACCCCGGCTCCTTTCATGAACTGCTTGAGCAGGAGTACTTCATCTTCAAGTCCCTCTATCCTGTCCAGGATGAAAAGGTTGTGGAAAGGGGTCCTGTCAACTGCTGATTTTATCTGCGCAGCACTGCCCACCCTGAAGCAGGGTACCAGGTCAACCTTGAAGTCACCGAAAATAGCATGGACGTAAGGATGCTCTGCATACCGCTCCTCACTATTGTCTGCATCAGCCGCCACCTGCCTGGCGATATTGAGCCCCACCGTCTTAAGGTCCTGTTCCGGTGTATCCTCAGGAAATGATATGAATATATCCAGGTCATGCTCACCCGATATCCAGGTACCTCTGGCGGCAGAGCCCACCAGCATGCCTGAAACGTCTGTCAGGCCCGTTCCTGCTGCTGCCCGGTCCACCAGGGATATGATGCGGTCGGCTACTTCCTGCATCCTCTGCTGTTCAGCAGGCACCGGCTTTATTTTTCCCAGGACCTCGTTTATTATATTATTTGCGTTCATGGTATCATTTAAGTGGAATTTCATTCATGGCATCATTTAAGCGGTATTTCATCCAGGGTCTCATAAATAGGACCCCTGGGTGTAAGTGTGCTTTTCTTAAACGCAATGGAATTCACAGTAAACCCTCCCAGGTCAATGTCCTGCAGTCCTGCCAGCACCCGGGCAAGTTGTTCCTTTGAAGTATTGTCCAGGTGTTTGACCCGTGCCAGCGTAGCGTGTGCAGTGAACCTGCCCCGGTCCTTTTTGAACCTGAAACTTTTAAGGACATGCTCCACTTCGCTATGCAGGTGTTCGAACTCACCTGTGGCACCCAGCCAGATGACTTTCATGTATGATGGTTTTGGGAACACACCCACACTTGTGACCCTGGCTGTGAACGGGGTGCAGTCAACTTTAGTCAGGGCATCGGTAATGGGAGCTACCTGGGATTCAGGGATGTCGCCAAGGAACTTCAAAGTGATGTGGATGAGGTCGGAGTCCACCAGTTTCAGGCCCTTGAAATCCATTTCCTGCTGGATGGAGTGTGCGGCCTCTTTTATGTGGTCAGGAAGTTCTACTGCTAAGAATGTGCGTATCATGGATAGTCACAGTCAAGTAAGGTCGCTATTTACTTAAGATTTGGTTTTTTAGTTCGGTCTGGATGCCTTTCAATTCTTTATTTGAACTTACGAATATCCCCTTTTCAGAACAAAATTCTAAAGCTGGCCTTGTAAAACCGCTCTTTGAGATAAACCAGTATCTGAGTATTTCATCTTTATTAATCTGTGCCTGTACCCCTTCGTCATTTATTTTTATGTGGAAATCCCTTACCTCCTTGATGCCTGCCGCCCTGTTCTTCCATTTGACCTCAACAAACCACGTTTCATGGTCCCTGCATACCAAATCGATCTCTATCTGCCCGTCCTTTGATGAATAGTTCCCGACATTTTCGAATATAGGCAAGGTCACCATCCCTTCTATCCCAAAAAGTATACCATTGACCTGCTGCCCGTTAAACTCCTCGATAAGGTCTTGTATCTCACTCTGCTTTGCAATTCCCAGTTCTGTGGTGGCCCTCTGGTATTTTTCATCCAGTTCAGATACCAGTTCGTTGATGATCTTATCTGTAGGAAGCATTGGCTCAATACCCAGCCTGAATATAGCAAGCCAGTACCGCAGTACCTGGTCCTTGAAATAGTATCTCTTGTCTCGTTTGATCAGCAGGTCTACATCCATGAGGTTGTTAAGATAACTTATTGTCTCGCCAGTACCCTTTTTTATAAGACCGGCGATTCCGGATAGGGTTAGCCCGTCCTGCTGTGCCAGTTCAAGTAGTATGGTACGCAGGGTTGCATATCCTCGTGCCCTGGCGAGGGAGGTGGTGAATATATATTGACAGTGCTTGTTGATGTCTCCTTCCTTGGACGACACCTCCAGTACAAAAGCTTTTTTCACCATATCCTTGAGGGGGCCATATCTTTCATGTATTGATTCCAGCCGATTGCACAGGGAGTATATGTAATAAGGGTGGCCGCCTGTGAGTTTGTATAAAATCTGATTGTCAGTATCGGTAAGGAAATCGAGCAGTTTGCCGCTTAGTTCAAAGGTGTCTTCTTTTGTGAAAGGTTCCACATACCGCAATGAAAAATGCCCGAATATTGGGGATGAGGGGTCACTTATAATGTTTTCAATTATCCTGGTTGCTGACCCTGCGATGATGTATCTTGTATTGTTCTGTTTTTGAATATTTGATCTGAATAGTGCCAGTATGTTCCCTATCTGCCTGAAATTGTTCAGTTGAATAATCTCCTGGAGTTCATCTATATATACAACGGCAGTACTCTTTTTCTCAATGGCCAGGCGGTCGGGCAGTCCGAACACCAGTCCAAGTAGATATCTCTGGTCGATCTTTTGTTTTTCAAGTTCTGATTTGAGGGCCAGCCCTACTTCGGCTATGGTTTTCTCGTTGTGGTTCACGGCTTGTTGTATGACAAAGTTCAAATCATGGTATTTTCCACTATCAACCTGGCCGCGGGTGAGCGTCCAGTACCCTATCATAGAATAGTAATATCTGGCAAAGGCCTCGGGTGTGAGCCCGGCCTCCTCCAGGTCCAGGTATATGGTGAGTTTTGAGGTGACCTGTTCACTAAGTGAATATTTTAACAGTTCGGTCTTGCCGATTTTCCGAAGCCCTATAAGACATAGGTGCTTTCCACGCCCTTTCTCAAGCTGGGCTATGTTCAGGTTGATCTCAGAACGCAGATGTTCCCTATTGGTGAATAGTCGTTTTCTTGAGGTGGGGTAGATGTATAATTCCATTTGCTCTCAAATCCTATGTCATATATAAAGTATGTCATATATAGTGCATGTCATATATAGAGTAAATAGTTTATTTAGCTTTCTGTTATATGTAGTGCATGTCACATATAGAGTAAACAATCGGCAGTCCATATTCAAGATAACCTGAGAATAATATCACATTTCAATTTCATCAATCAATTCAAGAATTGTTAAATACTCCTTATGCCCCACCCAGAACCCGTTTGAAATCATTTTTCAGGTTTTACTTCATTGGATGCTTTTTAAAGAATTCCCCACATCAGTTCCATAGCAGAGATATTCTGGTTGCTTGATATCGAGAATATTCTTCATCAATGGATAGCTCACACAAAATTCATAGGTCATCCAGGTCAAGCCTATTTTTTCAAAGGGAAAAGGAAATGGAACTGATTCTGGTACTCATCTTCAAGATGATTTTGTTCCTTCTCACGGCCAATGAAATCACTCTCTCACAACGTCCAGGGACTGTATCGTAAGAAAGTCCTTGTCAAAGGTCGCAATTCTTTTGATATTTCCCAGTTCCATACAAGCTAAAATAGATGTATCCACAAAACTGAAATTAGTATTTCCCTGGTCCCTGAAAATCTCCCATGCCCTCTCAAACACGTCGCTGGCCTTCATGATTTCAATTTCCCTGGCATCAAGCAGTACATTTCCCACCTCAACTGCAGCATCCAGGTTTATTTTAAGTGCAAGGACTGTAGTAACTTCTGACAAAATAAATTCAGAAATAACTGCTTTTCCATATTTCCCCTTGCTGATATGATGAAAAATATCCTGGGCTTTTTTATGATTTATATCATCAGCATTCTTATAGGCAATAATGACACTGGAGTCCAGGAATATCAAGCCATCTCCTCTTTATACAGGATTTCATCGATCTCTTCGCTCAAATGCCGGTATTGATTGCCAATGTGCTCCGGTCTGATCTCAAGGATGCTCTTATGCTTTTTCGGCTCAATATTTAACCACGTCTTGACAGCCCTGTTGATAGCTTCCCCGATGGTAATACCTTCAACTGAGGCTTTTGCTTTCAATTTCCTGTAGATGAAGGGGTCAAGGTTCCGGATAGTTGTATCCATATGTAACACATGTGTTGCGAAATAATATATAACTTTTCACGTATCCCCTTCAAATTAATTGGTAATTGATCATAGTGCTTTGAATTTTGAGACACAGATTACACTGATTACACAGATTGATAGTGGTTGTGAAAATCAGTGTAATCTGTGAAATCTGTGTCTACATTAATCTTACATTTAACAATACTTTATGAAGCGGATACCTTTTCAAGCTAAAAAAAAGTATTTTTACCGATTCATTATCCCAAACTCGATTTAATCTCCCGCGCCAGCGCCTCAAGCCTTCCCTCAACATCTTCCCCACCAGCAATAATATCCACAAAAGCCGAACCCACAATTACACCCTGGGCACCGCTCTTAATGATCTCGGCAGCCTGTGCGCCAGATGAAATACCAAAACCCACAG
>JAIWAT010000034.1:0-12151 GCA_048634225.1 Anaerolineales bacterium
AACCTGACCTCAATCTTTATCACACATTTCCATGCCGACCACATCCTTGGCATACCCGGCCTTATACAGACCATGAACTTCAACGGCCGCACCGAGCCCCTGAAGATATACGGTCCCCACTGGGTAGAAGAATTCGTCCAGATGATGACTGCACTGGGATTTTATAAATTGAAGTATAATGTCAAGGCAATAGAATTATATCCCGGGGATAAGGTGGACAGAGGTGACTATTATATCGAAGCCTTAAAGACCGAACACAGTGTGGCATCCCTTGGTTATGCACTGGTTGAAAAAGAGCGTCCGGGAAAGTTTGACCGTGACAAAGCGACAGAACTTGGTGTACCGCCAGGCCCCCTGTTCAAGCGCCTGCACAATGGGGAAGATGTTGAGGTAAACGGCAGGATCATAAAAAGTAGTGATATTGTGGGACAGCCGCGGCCGGGACGGAAGGTCGTATATTCAGGTGATACAAGACCCTGCGGCGGAGTTTTTGTTGCAAGTAATAAGGCGGACCTGCTGATCCACGACGGTACCTTTGCCGATGATATGCTGGAATGGGCTAAAGAAACCCAACACTCCACAACAGGCGAGGCTGCATCCATGGCAACCCTGGCAAATGTGCATCAACTTGTATTGACACATATCAGTTCAAGGTATTCGGATGATACCTCCCAGTTGCTGGAAGATGCAAAAAAAGAATTCGATAACGTGAGTATCGCCACCGAGTTCATGGAGATCGAGATTCCTTACCGTGACGATTAGTACCACTTGTTCTGCTTGTGCTTCTTGTTCTTTTACGTCTCTTACTCCTTTTATCAGGTCGCTTTTTCGTAATACCCAGTTTTCTCAGGTCACTTAGCTTTCCCAGTCTGGTGCCGTCCAGCAAGTATGCCTGCGCCCCGTCCAGTTCCACTGCCCCTGACGAGAACACAGGACCCAGCAGGTCGTCATGCAGCGATTCATTGAATGCCACACCGCCGCAGAGCTGGCAGAAGGCTGGCATGATCACCACTTCAGGGTCAGACCATGGTAGGTCACCTGCGTTAGCCTTAAAATGTGCTTCCAGTACCTTGCGGTTCAACCGGGTTCGTATCCAGGCAGGCTCGGCACTGCTGGAACCAAGTGGGTCAGTAAACCTGATAGTAGGGTGGTTATGGGCCATTACGATGTGATCGCAGGAGAGCAAAACAGGGTCTGGCCAGGTGTGGCCGTGGAAGTACCCAACACCGTCCAGCACAAAACCCCTAACAGGTTGCAGTGTAACTTCAAGTCCGGGCAAAATGCGCTGCAGCAGGAATTCCATGTCTCCATCATGGTTGCCTGGCACTATGTCAACCGCTGTCCTTTTTGCTATGCTTTCAAGGAAATGGGGCACTTCCTCCCTTTCCTGCCAGGATATCCGGGGTACATTATGTTTCACATCCCCGAGCAGCACGACCCTGTCAGGCGAAACTACGTCAATATATTCCATAATCTTTGCAAGCCCCTGGCCGGACTGGCTTGGGATCACTATGCCGCTATTGCCCAGGTCCCACTCTATACCGAGATGGATATCTGCCACCACCAGTACCCGGATGGTATTCTCAACAACCAGACATGGTTCATCCACAAGTGGTTCAAGTGATGCAGGCATATGCTAACATATAATATGATTGATAATAAATTCACAGGTCATAATACTGGCAGGACCTGGGATTTGGTTGCAAAAGGATTAAATCGTGATAGATATAACCCAGGACTTACCATACATACTATAATCAGATATGGTTAACATGAGAACGTTTTCACCAATTCTTGCATCCAAAGCCCTCTGGCAGTTGCGTGTCAGGAAACGGCCCATTGTAATGTCCCACGGCATCAATGCCAGGTGCAATATGCGCTGCGATTTTTGCGAATACTGGAAGGAAGAAAAGGACGAGATGGAGACCGGGGATATCCTGCTCCTGCTGGATGAGGCAAAGAAGTTCGGCATCAAGTATTATAATGCATGGACTGTGGAACCTCTGCTCAGGGAGGACCTGCCCCGGATAATGGCTTATGCACGCAGCCTTGGATTTATTACATCCATGATAACCAACGGGAAACTGCTCAAGCAGCGGGCACATGAACTGGATGATGTGGATTACCTGTCAGTATCAGTTGATGGGATAGATAGCTATAAGGATATCAGGGGCATGGATTTTGATGACCTTATGGCCGGGATAGAGGCTGCAAAGGATGGGCGCAGGAACCCCATCTTGATTAACTGTGTCATATCAAGACAGAACATTGAGGATATCGTGCCGCTGGTACACCTGGCCAGGGAGTTGGGAGTCTGGATATCTTTTGAGCCATTGGATGAATCAGGGGGTATTGACCCTGCTGTTTGGGAGATAATTGGAATACGTGATTATGTAAAGTATGAAAATGTATTGGACCAGGTCATCAGGTTGAAAAGGGAGGGTTACCCTATCATTAATTCATTGACGTACTTAACAATGGTAAGGGACAGGAACATGAATTTCAGGTGCCATGCCAGCGATATCATCCTTAATGTAACATCTGACGGCTGGATCGAGAACTGCAGGTTGAAGACGGAACATCTGGGGCATATCAGGGACGGATTGGTGAATGTGTGGAAGAGTTCACGGGAACAACGCAGGAGGATAACAAAAGAATGTGAAGGCTGCCTGTTCTTTGGTTATGCGGAAGGGAGTATGCTGTATGATTTCAAGCCTGAGGTAATGGCGCATTATGAGTGGATATGAGATTACTGTTTAGGATAATTCGAGTGATTTGAATTATTTTTGTACTATGTGTTTATTTGAATATATTTTTACGGTTTATTTTATTACATAATGTTATAAATTACACACCATAAAAAAAGTTTTAAGTGCTCCGATGGGGATTTGAACCCCAGTCGCAGGAGTGAGAGTCCTGCATGATTGGCCGTGCTACACTATCGGAGCACATGGTAGAATGGTTCTTAATAATTGTTTTTCCATTTAACCTTTTTGTAAGTACATAAAATAAGCACTGCGTGTTAAAGTAAATTCAAGTGAAAAGATGGTTTGCCTTTTTTAAAATCGATCTGACCCAGGATACTGTAAATTCCTGCATGTGAAGTGCCCACAAGGACAAAATGCAGAACATAATAGATAAATTTCCAAGCATGCAATAATGAATTGGTAATGTAATAAATATGGAATTTGTTTATTAAGTATTTAAAAACCACAGCCAGTTGACGTTGTAAATGAGAATATATTGATGCAAATACCTGATTCGAAAAATATCTATAACGAAAAATCAATACGCTTCGACATAACTCATGAAATAGGTTTAAATACTATAACTTAAAAACATAGCCGGTAACAGTTAACCGTTAAAGGGGTATTGATTGTGACAGAAACAAGAAATTTTGTATTAAGAGATAAGAAAGGCAAAGAACATGGAGTGTTTACTGGTAAACAGCCCAGACAAGCCGCCCTCAAAGCAGCTAACAGGGGAAAAGGAACCAAGAAGAAGCCAGAACTGATCATTCTCAGGGAAAGAGGTACAAAGAAGCTCCACCACTATGAAGGATGGAGAGAAGAGGTTTCTGCTCCCAAGAACAAACCAAGCTGGATGCCAGACAAGATCAAGAAACCTAACGTAAAGAAGGTTAAAGTCGAACCAATTGACAAAATTTAAAACCACTCTGGCCCTTTACAGGGCTTTTTTTTCTTTTTCAATGTATAGGAAAGTATAATACTTTCCCACAGGCTTAGAAAATGCGAACGACGTGAGCATTTTCTTGAATCTGACCTTATGTAGAACTTTTATGGATGTAAATGAGCGGATATCCCCTGAGTCAAAACCGACCTGCTCCGGACATAAGGAAAGCACTACCAGATGAGTAAACGGGCATGCTGGGAGTCGAACCCAGGTTCCAGGCTCCGGAGGCCTGAGTGATATCCTCTACACTACATGCCCAGACAGGATATAATAAGCAGCTCCTGATATAAAGGCACCACCCGTTGTGGCTACAAGGTTCACCCCACTATTGGAGAGCCAGCCCCTCTGCTGGAAAGTAGCACCCAGTAGACTATCAAAATTAGTACCCAAAAACCCGCCCAGTATCACGATCAACATCCAGGAAATGTAGGTAACAGGACCTGAAGCTGGCAGGTCTATCACACCCAACACCAGGGCCAGCACACCGATGATGACAGACCCGGCAATGCATACCAGTTCACCCAGCCTGGAAACCGCACCGTCGGTCCCTGGTTTGACAGGTTTAAAGTTAGTGATCATCACAGGTTTACCCTTATATGTCTCCCCTATCTCGCTTGCAAGAGTATCCCCGGTAGCTGTTGCCACTGCACCAAGATAAGCGAACATCAACACAGCACCGAGCTCTGGATAAATCTCGTGATACATGCCATATGCCACAGCCAGTATGAGTGCAATAATAGAATTGCAAAGTACATTTTCATAGCTCCTGACCCCTCCCTTGCCCTGTGCTACCCCCATAATGTGCTTATAATCATATCCGTACCTGGTAAAAGCCCCCCCCAACAGGAAGAATGTGATCAGTATCAGGTACCAGTTGATGTTGGTAAAAACTATGATCAGTACACCCAGCAGTGTGGCCGAAAGCATAGCTGACACATCTGCAATATTAAAACGGTATGCCAGATATGCTAAAAACAACGAAAATATGAAGATGGCTGACAGGTGGTCAAAGTTCACATAATACCCGAAACTGGCGAAAAGCCACATGATCATGGACGAACCCAGTATCATTGTCAGGTTCTTATCGGTCCTGGATGGAATGGACTCCAGCAGTGCACCTGTCACGGCACCAATGAGCGCAAGGAAGAACAACTGGCTCAGTGTTACGCTAACATTAAGCAAGCTAATGGTCCAGTATGCCATTACACATGCCGTTAATACACCGATCACGATCAGGCCGAAACTTGACGTAGCTGAAATGAACTTGTCGTCAAGTTCAGGTTTCCGGCCTCCCCTTGCACGGATTACGCATGCTGCCGCACTACCGGCACAGGTGATAGAAATAGAAGCACCTATGATATACAGCGGAAATTCGTACTCAAAATACTCCATTGAAATGGCCAGGGACCCCATAATAAATACGCCCAGTGATATGCCGGACAGTGATGACAGAAGAGCACTGTGTTGCCGGAATTTCAATAAAGGGACAACTGAAAGGGGGATAAGTGCAACCACAATGTATATCAATGGGAAAAAGGGCAGCAGTATGGCTAACAGTATGAATAATAATGGATATTTGAAAGACACGTCATTGCAGACTTTAACAGACATTGATATCAAGGGTTTTAGATAACCTCACAAGGCAAATAATTTATCCTATAGATATTACTAATGTGCAATGGAATTCTTTTCCCGGCTCTATGAACAAAGGCTTGAGAAGGTTATACGAAAGGATGGTTCTTCACTTCCCACCCATATCGTGCTTATCATTACAGAAAGTGACCTGCTTGAGACCGATTCTCCTGGGAGGATACTTGACTTTATCACCTGGTGCCGGGAATATGGTATCAATATCCTCACAATCTATGTCAGCCTGATAGACCTGGATACCGCTATCAATGGCCAGGTTTACAATGAACTGGTAACATCTTTGACCGATACATTGCAGGATGTGGATGCTGGAATTGACCTGCTGTCTTTCGACGGGAAGATTGAAAATGTCAGGAAAGCTGAGACATCAAGGATGCAGATCAACATATCCCTGGGTTATGGCGGCAAAAAAGAACTGACAGAAGCATTCAGGGAGATCATGTCCGAGGTCCGTGCAGGTAGGCTGGAACCTGGGGATATTGACGGGCCTGCCATTGAACGACACCTGCTTATCAAGCAAGAACCTGATCTGGTGATACGTTCAGGAGGTAAGCGCTTAGCTGATTTCCTGATATGGCAGTCAGTATATTCAGAAATATATTTCACTGATGTTAGTTGGGTCAACTTAAGAAAACTGGATTTCCTACGCGCCCTCAGGGATTACCAGAAACGCCAGCGCAGGTTCGGGAAATAAACTACCCCCATCCATTTTATCTACTTCAATACCAGTCCATCTCATCCCAGTCCATTCCATCCTATAAGCTGAAATAGGCATCTTCACCGTAGCTCAGTGTTTGTTCCTTACCCTGCATCAGGTCGGTGCCGTCCACTACTGCTTCAATATCCTCTACTTCAAGCACGAGCTGGTTGTAGTTGAACTTTATCCTGGCCACATCGTACCTGTATAGGTGCCTGTCCAGTATCTTTGCAGTAAGGCGTATTTTTTCACCCTGATCGCCTGAGGCTGATAGATGTATGGTATCCACATCCGGACCGAATTTCATTGTGGGTCCATGGTTGCTGCCTGTATACTTAAACTTCATTTCAGTGAAATGGTAGCGCTTTTTTGTGACCATGTCATCGAAAATGAACTCAAGTGGTGTCCCGTAATTCAGGACCTTTGAAGGGAAATAACGATACCACAACCTGGACCTGTCACTGAAATTGACCATAACGATCTTCCACGGCAGCATGGAACCAAAACCCAGGGACCTCTCCAACCAGAAACTGCCCTGGAAATCCCGTCCGAATAATTCCCCCTCACATGTTGCGAACAGGTCGCTCATCTTACTTGCAACGAAATACTGGAACCCCCTGCTGTTGCGGGCATAAGCATCGAAATCCTCACTATAGGCTATTCCTGAAGGATAACTGACAAGTGGATTCTGTACATATCCTCCTTTGAATTTCGAGGAGACCGAACTGAATTTTGTAACTACAGAATCCCTGTTCCTGACTATCATATCATAACCCGGGAATGAATTGGTGATTGAGATTTCATACCCTGATCCGGTAACACACAGGAATTGGCCCGGGGTAACAGTGCAGTCACAACTGTCATGGACCAGGTCTGATACCTTACCATCCCTGTATTCCCAGATGCCGCAATAGCATGCAAATTTCTCATCACTGGATTGCTTATTTGTGAAATGTTTATCGTTCAGTTTATAATCAAAAGCCCCGCGGCTGACAAGTACCTGGAGCATTCTGGGGTTGTTCTGGTCATAATCTGACATGAGCCAGAACCAGTAGGCTCCGTTTAACAGTTTTAACTTGTTAACTGAGTAGATTGCCTGGTCCATATCGTCCCATAAACCAGCTACCATCCAATCCTTTACTTTCGAAGGAAGCATGATATCTTAACAGGATTTATAGAATATAATATATTTCTTTGTAATAGGCATCCTTTTAATATGTTACATACAATATTCCAGACCATATCAATTATATGATCAGACCATCCGGTGAGAGTAATGGCAGTAAAAACATTAAAAAGTAAAAATGGGGGACAGATCGTATTTACACTTTCAAATATTGAGGACCTGATATATGGCGTCTCATTCGACCCATCATCCGGTTCAGGCAGGATAGTGACCAACATATCCTTAATAGATAGTGAGGATGTCGATAATATCCTGCCCATTTTCCGTGATGTGATGCTTAGTGGACTGACAGTCAGTCCGCTGGTAAAGATGCTGTCATCCGGCGAATCAGTGAATGATTTTATCATCCCGAGCGGCAAGTGCGGCATCGCAACTGTCTGCAGTATCACGGTGGACGGCATACTTTTAAAACACGGCATTCCGGTAAAACCACGATTTGGTGGTTTGGTAGAAGTAAAGGACGGAAATCCAGTGCGTTTCACTGACCTGGTCAGGTATGACAGTACTACGATCGATCCCCTGGAGATACTGATGTCCCAATCCCTGACTTCGGTGAGTGATATGCTTACCACCGGCTCGGGCAAGATACTGGCCAACCTCAGGGAGATCACTATGAATGCCAGGGACAGGGTGGAAGAAACACTGGATGATATGGCCTCGGTGGGTTTAAGTGGTATCCTGGAGGTGGGAGAACCCAATACCGATGTTCTGGGAGTAAGTGTGGAACGGGACCATTTCGGGGTTGTGGTTGCCGGTGGCACCAATCCCATGGCAGTGGCCCAGGAACAAGGGTTTGATATAAATACCCATGCAATGTCCAGTCTAATGGAAGTGGGGGATATGGTTCCCATTGACCAGCTAGTATAGTGTTTGTATAGCTTATGTAGGTTATATCCAATAAATCGTGGCTTTATATCAAGAACCGTTAGGTTGCGAGACAGCTTGTGTGAATCAATTTATGGACTAAACGCATATTGCCCTGGGCGGTATGAATATTATTAAAATAAAATGCAAAACACTATAAATAATTAAGAATTAAAAGAAAGTAAATGAATGAAAGTAATTTCTTTTATTTCACATATATTTGTGTTAACTATATTGATGCAATATTTTCGATTGTAGTAGCAATTATTTTCCTATATTTATTTATCAATAAACGGAAAGCTATTTCTTCAATATATCAAGTGCTTCTTAATTTTTCTTTTCAAATGAGTTTACAAGAATTAAATACAAATATAGATAGGTTAAATGACTATGATGCAGATAATGACAAAGACCGAAAATATGTTATAAATCTATTAAATGACGTTGTAGGACAAATGAAGGGAAATCCAGTTTTATCGAAGAAATGTAAAAATATACTGGAAACACTTTCTAAATTCACAGACAATCCAAACAAACTCACTGACGCAAAAAAAAGATTTGCAGTAAGCCAATTGCGTGAAACATTAAGAAATATTAATACCCAAAACTTTAATGAAATTGCAGGTGAAGATATTCATGAATAAAATTATTTTAGCAATCAATTCTATGATACAAAATTCAGACCAAATATCTGATATATCGGTATCAAATAATGAATACTTTTTCGAATATAAAGGATACATATGGGGAATTTTTAAATCAAAAGAAGACTATATATTAACATTTTATCCAAATTTTTCAACAGTATCACATGCAATAAACATGACTAAACATTTACATGATGTTGCCAATATTAATTACAATTCTGATGCTTTTAAAAATCAAGAAGATATAGAATCATTTAGAGATTTATATTCAATTGTTAAAGAAAAATTATATGGTTTAGACAAAGTGTTAGATGATATCATCGAAAATGATTTCGAATCTTAGTAGAAATCCATTAGCATCAACCCCGATGCCCACACCTTACCCCTAACACCCTGCCCTACCTCCTCAAATATCGCTTTTTTGATTTAATGCTTTCATATGGGGGATAACTACGAATTGATTTGAAGTTAAAATAAATATTATATGTTATGTGCTCTAATGTAAATTGTGAGGAAACTCTCAAAAATTACCAATCATAAAAGGAGGAATAAAATATGAACGATAGAATCATGAAAAAAATATATGCATCCCTGCTGGGCCTGGCGGTCCTGGTAATAGTTTCCGGCGCAGCATCTGCATATTTCGTATACTCATCTTCAACCGGTACTGTGAGTACGGCCAGCGGGGATGAGATACAGATAAACACCATCAATGTAGCTGGCACTGGTACTGTGACTGTCTCCCCTGATGAAGCAGTAGTGTATCTGGGCGTGCAAACACAGTCTGCCGATGCCACTGCTGCCCAGCAGGAAAATGCAGAGAAGATGGACAGGATAATCGCTGCCCTGAAAGATGCCGGGATACCAGAGGATGATATGGAAACCTCGGGTTACTCAATGTACCCGCTTAGAAGTTATGAAGCAGAAGAACCGACGATAACCGGTTATGTGGTCTCGAACCGCCTGATGGTTACAGTGACTGATGTTGACAAAGTAGGCGACATCATCGATACAGCAGTGAATGCAGGTGCCAATGAGGTACAGAGTGTCAGTTTCACACTGTCTGATGATGCGAGGCAGGATGCCAGGGCACAGGCACTGGAGAATGCAGTAGAAGCCGCCAGGTCAGATGCCGACACCCTTGCCGGAATCCTGGACGTGACTATTCTGGGTCCCGTGGAAGTGACTACCAGCGGCGGCAGTGTCGTGACACCATATCCGGTACCTTATGCGGCTGTAGAAGAGGCTGGGTATGAAATGAGAAAAAGCACTTCTATCCTGCCAGGTGACGTAAGCGTCACAGCTTATGTGCAGATGGTATACCAATTTGCTTAGATGGAAAGGCTATACATCGTGAACCGTTTCATTTCAAAGCCAGGGCATGTACCTCTTCATAGAGGTCCCTGCCCTTTGCATCCACTCCCACAACCAGCGGCCCGAAATTCTCAACCTCCAGCACCCACACAGCCTCTGGCATCCCTAAATCCAGCCAGTGCACATCCCTGACATCCTTTATCATATCCACAGCCAGAGCCGCACACCCACCCGTATATGCCAGGTACACGCACCTGTCCTCCAGGACCGGTGCAATGTTTTTCATACCACCTTTACCAATGATGGCCCTGACATTATAATTATCAAGCACCTGGGGCGTCATGTCAGTCATCCTGGCACTGGTAGTAGGTCCTGCTGCAACTGTCCTCCAGCCGCCTTCGTCCTTCTGCATCAGCGGCCCACAGTGATAAAGGGCAGCACCTTCCAGGTCAAATGGCAGCGGCTTACCCTCGTCTGTCAGTTCCAGGATCCGCAAGTGTGCTTCATCCCTTGCCGTGTAGATAGTGCCTGATAAATAAACTATGTCCCCTGCCTGCAAATCCATAATATCATCCCGGCCAAGGGGCATAGTCAGGTGATGGGAGACGTCCTGCCCGGTCATGTGCGGTTCGGCCTGGTGATGCCGGGTCATGTACGGTTCAGTCGGGTGATACCTGGTCTTGTACTGTTCACTCAGGTGAGTCAGGTCATGTCCTGCATCCAGGGTCACTGATGCATGCCGGTTGGCCCAACACTGGATATTCACGGCCACAGGCAGCGATGCTGTATGGCAGTGAGCTTTCTCAACATGCACAGCCAGTGCAGTGGTCCTGCCGCCCAGTCCCATGGGACCGATACCCAGTGAATTAATAGCTTGTAGTATCTCCAGTTCATACTCATCCATACCTCCCAGGCTCCGCAATAATGAGTGCTTTGCCAGCCTTGCAGACTTGTCGAAACTGCCGCCAATACCAACACCCACTATAATGGGCGGGCATGGCATACCCCCAGCCTTCTGCACAGTCTCGACAACGAACTCTTTGACACTACCTACCTGTGATGGCTTTAACATCGCAAAGGCACTCATATTCTCTGAGCCCGCTCCTTTCGGAGCCACTGTGATGGTGATCGTAGTGCCGTCCTTAAAGGAATAATTGATGTCAGGCAGGCCATCCCCGGTGTTGTCACCTGAATTCTGCCTGGTAAGGGGCTCCACTGCATTGGGACGCAAGGGCACGCTGTTTGTCGCCTGCTTCACACCCTGGCGGATGGCCCAGTCCAGGTCTAAAACAATGCTGGCGTCCCTGCCAATCTCAACAAAGAACACCAGGATCCCTGTATCCTGGCACATTGGGATGCCCCTCTCATCTGCGATAGATATGTTCTCCAAAATGGCGTCGAGCTGGGCCGTGGCAGTTTTGTCGGTTTCTGCATCCCTTGCACACACCAGGGCCTTTACTACATCAGGAGACAGTCTGGTCTCTGCCTGCTTGATCATTTCTTCTACAACATCTGCCACTAACTGGCTTTTTAATGCATTCATAGATCCAGTTTTGAAATAGCTTCTTTCAAACTCTCTGCCGACCGGGCAAGCATCTCCTGTTCAGGTTCGGTAAGGTCTAATTCTATTACCGCTTCCACACCCATCCGTCCCAGTTTCACAGGCACGCCCAGGTATATATCCTCATGGCCGTACTGCCCGTACACATAGGCTGCGACAGGCAGGATTCGTTTCTGGTCCCGCACAATGGATTCCACCATTAATGTGATGGCTGCTGAGGGCGCATAGAATGCACTGCCGGTCTTTAGCAGTTCTACGATCTCGGCACCACCGTTGATGGTACGCTGCACCAGCCTGTCAATGGCAGCTTCGTCCATAAGTTCAGTGATGGGTACACCTGACACTGTAGTGTGCCTGGGCAGCGGTACCATTAAGTCCCCGTGTCCGCCAAGTACCATGGCATCAACGTCCCTGGCAGAACAGCCCAGTTCCATAGCTACAAATGTAGCGAACCTGGCAGAGTCCAGTACTCCGCTCATGCCGATCACTCTGCCGGGGTGAAAACCAGTTTTCTTATGGGCTACATAGGTCATTATATC
>JAIWAT010000035.1:0-12090 GCA_048634225.1 Anaerolineales bacterium
AACTGGATAAGGATATGTTCATCTGATCCGGATGCAGCGACCTGCATCATCGCATGTTCTATGTTCACCTGACGGAACAGGTCATCATACTCATTTTCCGATGCGATAAAACCCAAATCCTTTGCCAGGCTGCATATATCATTCCCACAGACCTCAATGCATTCCAGTGCCACAGGTGTCTCTTGTAACCGGTCTGCAAGGCTCTTAACATCTTTTGGGTAAAGATCACAGGAATTTATTGTTCCGTCATTAACTGAAAAAATTCCAAACCATGTCCTGACAAACTGCATTTAATATAAAATTATACTGATTATATATATATTATCTGTTTTATAGTGGGTCAGAGGATGTCAAAATCATCGTCGTCATCGAATTCGATATCCAGTACATCCAGCACCCTGGAATGACCGTTCGCATTATAGCAGCGCCATGACCGCATATTATACGGTGCACCAACAATGATGTGGTAATCCCCTATCCTGGCAAACAGTGCAAGGTCGGCCCTTGAAGGATTGGTGTTGGATGATGGATGGCTGTGGACAGAACCTGCGATACTGACATTGGGCATCATATATAATCTCAGGACCGCGCTGACCTGGGATGATTCTGTTCCGGGCAGGAATATCACATCCTTGATGACACCTTCCTCGGCCCGCATCAACCCTGCAAACTCATTGGGTGCCGATGAGCGGGAAACCTCAATAATGAACTCCAGGGTCGACCTGGCTATACCTTTAATATCAGGAATTATTGGTACCTCCCGCAAAGCTACAGGGTTATACCTGTGATAATGTCCTTGTTGAAATCAAACAATTGGTAGCTGTCATTCTTATGTATCATGGTCAGGCACTTATCGTCAGTGATCTCTCCTATTATGCAGGCTGTAATACCCACTTCTTCGAACAGTTCGATACAACGCCTGGCATTTTCAGGGGCAGCTGTCACAATATATCCGGTGGCAGGATATATCTTGAGCCACTGGATAAAGTCCACTCCATCGGGCACAGGTATCTTTTCCAGGTCCACTGCCGCACCCTTATGACTGGTCTCAAGCAGCATACCCAGTGTACCTAGGGTGCCCGGGTTGCTGATATCCTTGCCTGAATTGACGACATGCGCCTCACCTATGGTCTGCATCACCAGGTATTTCTCCCTGACTTCGGCAGGGCTCTTCATTGTGGTGGTGTCCCAGCTATATGGAGAATTTGGACCCACCTGGCCTTCCATATCGTAAGCCACGATGATAGCATCCCCGGTCTTTGCGGTATCGCTGCGGATCAGGCAGTCCTTTTTGGCTGTGCCCACAATGGCCACTGAAAGCGATGTGTGTGGTGTGTCAGGATGCAGGTGTCCGCCCACCATCGGGACGCCGAACTTGGAGATGCCTGCCTTGATGCCGTTTAGCAGCTCAATACATGCTTTTTTCTTGCTGCTGGCGAGCACATTGACCATGCCCAGCGGCCTGCCTCCCATGGCAGAGATGTCATTGATGTTGACCAGTACCGAACTATAGCCTGCCCACCAGGGACTGACATCCAGGAGCCGCCCCCATATCCCGTCGGCTGCGAACAGTACCACATCATCGGTACCCGTATCCAGGACCGCTGCATCGTCCCCGAAATCTACTATACAGTTCCCGTATTCAGAGCGTACGGTCTCGAAGATGTTCACAATGTCTGCTATGGGTTTCTTTCGTGTAAGTCCTTCAAAGGTACGTAGTTCGTGTGCGATCTTTTCAAGGTCCAGTGGTCATTCCTCCTGGCAGTGATGTTGAGAATATTGTTTATGTTACAAAAACATAATGGAGTGTGTTTTAAGTTTATGCTGCATATTCGAAAGGTTTAAATTTGATTACTGACGAGTAAATTACTATATGGTAATCAAATTCCATGGTAGAGAAAAAGAACTGCATTTTATTGAAGACGCCTACGAAAAAAGGTCGATAAAATCAATAATGATGGTTCTGTATGGACGCCGGCGGGTAGGCAAAACAACGCTTATAAAGAAATTTATTGATGGGCGTAAGTTCCTCTATCTATTTGTAGAACCTAAATCTGAAAAAGAGTTACTTACAGAGCTAGAGGACTCTTTAACCAATATGTTAGGTATCAGGCCAAGACTGGATAACTGGGATGACCTGCTACGCCTGATCTTCACTGACATCAAAGATTGTATAATTGTATTCGATGAGTTTCAAAATTTCCTCAAGATCGATCCTGGATTCTATTCAAAATTACAGAAATACTGGGATGAATATCATCTCACTTCACAGATATTCCTAATCACGATCGGTTCCTATGTAGGGATAATGAAAAAGATATTTACAGATAAAAAAGAGCCATTGTTTGGAAGAGCGGATTTCCTCTTTAACCTCAAGCCATTCAATTTCTTTGAAACAAGCCGTTTCATAGACCGCTCTGTTGAAGAAACATGTGAAATATACGCAATCTTTGGCGGTGTTCCAAAATATCTGCTCTACACCATGCTCTATTCCGAAAAAACGATGTCACTGATTGACAAACTCTTCATAGACGAGCCTGCGCCGCTTATGGAAGAAGGAAAAAACATTCTTATAATGGAGTTTGGTAGTGCACACAAAGGATATTTCTCTATCCTTGAAGCAGTTGCACAGGGAAAAACAGTTCAACATGAGATTGTAACCCACACCGGCCTGAACAAGGACACGGTTGGAAAATATTTGTATGAACTGGTTCACGCATATGGAATTCTCAAACGCAATTATCCAGTAACAGCAAAGAAAAAATCGCCAAGACAATCGCGATATATAATCAGTGACAATTTCTATCGTTTCTGGTTCCGTTTTATCTACAAAAACCAGTCTATTCTGATTTCAAACCCGGATGCTTTTAAAGCCCTGATAGCGCGGGATATTAACACATATTATGGATTTGTATTTGAAGACATTGCGCGTGAGTTTCTAATCGAGTTGAACAAACAACAGAATCGTCTTCCATTTTCCTTCTTACATATCGATAAATGGTGGCACAGGGAAGAAGAGATCGACCTCATTGCCTTTGATGAAGGAAACAACATTCTCTTTTGTGAAGTTAAGTGGAAGAACCTGTCGATGCAAGAATCAATTCACATACTTGATAAACTTAAGAGAAAAGCAAAGAGTGTTAACTGGAAGAATTCCAGACGTGTGGAACACTTTGCAATTATCGCAAAAAATATCAAAGGCAAAAGCGAAATTCAAAAAAAGGGATATCTTGCATTTGATCTTGATGATTTCAAAGAAATTTGTTAAAACAGATGTGGACAGAACAGTTCATAAGGAAATAAGGCGGGGTCGTGTTCGTGCCGCTTATTGGCAGGTATGGATTTAGTGATGATTGAATGTGTTCATTGATTGCATTCAGTCATGGTATACCTCGCACAAATTAGCCTGTCCGACAATTACTGCCAGTAATAAAAAATCCCCTCCTTTTTCGATTTAGTGGTATCCACTTCAAAAAGCATGGTATTTTGACCGGATTTACAGGATATCGAAATGCGTTTATAAGTTCCTATATGTAAAGTTCATGCTACTCAAATGCTGAGAGAGGGATCATGTCAAAATTTAAAAAAGTCTTTTTGGTAACTGACGGAGGCTCAAGGGGCAATCCCGGCCCGTCCGCCATTGGATACGGTATCTATGACCAGGACTGGAATGCTATCGAAGAGAAGTCAGAATATATCGGGAAGGGCACTAATAACGAGGCCGAATACCAGGCGCTGGTCGCAGCACTGGAGCGGGCGGCGCGCTACTGCAAGGACGATGTGGAGCATTATAGTGACAGTGAACTGCTGGTCAGGCAGTTGAACGGGCAGTACAGGGTGAAGGCCGGGAATTTGAAGCCGCTGTTCGGTAAGGTATCGACGCTGAGTAAGAAGTTCGGCTCTGTCAAACACCATCATGTCCGCAGGACCGACAAGCGGCTGGCAAGGATTGACGGGCTGGTGAATGAGGCGCTGGATGGGAGGAAGGGAAAAAACTGAATTGATTAATGGCTGAAATATTTTCAGTTGTAGCTGATTTATTGAAATAATCTAAATCGGAAATATTTCTTTTCTGGCTCTAAAACTACGCTATTGGGTTTATTTTCAATTATTACAACACTATCATTTACAGCTATGTAGCTTATCAATCCCCAATAATAACTTTTTTCAGCGACTACTGTATATCTTTTTGTGCCTAAAGTGTAGTTAAAATAACCATTTGTATCAGGATGTCGTGAAATTTTTGGAAAAACCGAATAACCTTTTTGTGAAATTATATCAACATTAAAGTTAGTAATGTTTTCTTCATTTGATTTTACATATACGCTTAAATTACCAATTCTTGAATAATTTTCGGTCACATCAACTTGATTATTTAATTCATCTACATAATAAACCCTAGATTGATTTCCATAAGCTTCAAAATCGTTATAAACATATTCATGGGAAGACCATCGCCAAGAGGCATCGGCATTTACCCACGAATCATTTTGTTCATTAATTTTTATTTCGACCCATTCATGATTTTCCCCTGGAGAATATGTTCTATGATTTTCAATTCCAGATGCAGTAGCAAGTTCTGATAACAACAAACCAAAATCCCCACAAACCCCATGCTTGTAGTACATCATTAGATTTGAGTTATTTGATGCTCTATTAATTATTAAATAAGGTTTTTTCAGCATGAAATTTTTATTCCAAACATTTAATAAGTTATCTAATTGCCAATTGAGTAATGCTTTAACCTTTTCTTCACGGTTCGATAAATTATTAGTTAATTCCAGCGATGTATCTTGAATATCATTTGTCCCATCATATAAATACAAACCATTGACATGATACGGAATGTATAGTGCGTTCAAGTAAAATGGACAGTAAAGAATAATAATAGCTATTGTCAAAATGAGTTTGAATTTTCCACGCCAACTTTTAAAAAAATCATGTTTTTGGATGAAAATAAACAGTGAAGAATTGAATACAATAGAAATTAAAATGGATGGAATTGATATTTTTAAAACCGGTAGAATTTCATCTAATATATAAGCAAGATTAATTGAGTTAAATAAAACGATGCATAAAGTAAATCCAAACCAATACTCTGATTTTATTCTATCTAAAGACTCTTTTTTTCTTGAATACAGTAAAAGTAGTGACCACCACACTCCTCCTACTCCATAAAGAATAAATGGAATTATTTTGTATGTTACTCCAAATTTTCCGTATAGAATCACAACGAAGATAGTTAATAAAAATATTGAAATGACTAACAATAGGCATAACAAATCTATATGATGCTTTAATTTTATATTACGAAGTTTGTCGAAAACTGAAATTTTCCCCTCAATCATTGCTTTATGTTATACTCTTCATGTGATATATTTTAGTGAGCATCTAAAGAGATTTGTTTAAGCTTATTTGGATTAATGGTCAGTAAAATAAATAGACTCTATAAACAATTTCATTTGCCGCCATGTATATTCTTTTTTTACCTCTTTATGCGCTAACCACTTATTGATATGAACGAGTAAATAATAATATTTTGAGTTAGTACAATTGTCAAAAAGAAGATTGCTTTATCGTCTATAAAAGATGAAATTTGCATTTTTTATCGATTATGTACGATAAATTGACATTATACTCCGCAAGGTCAATGGTCTGGTTGAAGGTCTGGACTATTTTGACCTTCCGGAAGGTACGATCATAACTTCAGACCTGTTCCACGAGGAAACCGTTAATGGTAGAGTAATTCGGTATGTGCCGCTCTGGTACTGGCTGCTTGAAAATGAAATACATCATTGATAACATTCACAGCCTTTAAACTTAAAACCCAACAGGTTATAAGAATATTGAATACATTACATAAATCATTACACAAATGAATAAATTCTCAAAAAAAGCCGCAAGGATACCGCCATTCTATGTAATGGAAGTACTGGAAAGGGCAGAGGAACTGGAACGTGCAGGAAGGGATATCGTCCATCTCGAAGTAGGTATACCCGACTTCCCCACCGCTTCCCATATCAGCGAAGCTGCCTGTGAGGCAATAAAGGCAGGCGAGACTAAGTACACCCACAGCATGGGACTGCTCCAGTTAAGAGAATCAGTTGCCGGATACTACAACCGGAAGTTCAACCTCGACTTGAGTTCCGGGCAGGTCATAATCACATCAGGCACCAGCCCGGGCCTGTTGATGCTGTTCATGGGCCTGCTGGATAAGGGAGATGAGGTCGTGATGTCCAATCCCTATTATTCAGCCTATCCCAATTTTGTGGAATACATGGACGGCAAGCCTGTTTTTGTATATACCAGAGAAGACGAAGGGTTCAGCCTGACACCCGATACAGTAGCCCGGAAGATAACCCCCCGGACCAAGGCATTATTGATCAATTCCCCTGCCAACCCCACCGGGCACGTCATGTACCAAAAAACCATGCAGGGCCTGGCCGAAGTTGCAGGGGATATTCCTGTAATATCTGATGAGATATACCAGGGCCTGGTCTACAAGGGCAAAGACCATTCCATCCTTGAATACACAGACAACGCCTTTGTGTTGAACGGCTTTTCCAAACTCTTTGCCATGACCGGGTGGCGGCTGGGCTACCTTATCGCACCGCCCGAATACATCAGGCCCCTGCAGAAAATACACCAGAACTTCTTTATCTGTGCCAACAGCTTTGTCCAGCATGCAGGCATTGCGGCACTAAAAGGACCGCAGGACTATGTAAAGGAGATGGTGGCAACGTATGATACACACAGGAAGTACATCCTGCAGCGGCTGAAGGACATGGGGTTCGGAATTGGCAGTGAACCTACCGGGGCGTATTATGTGCTTGCCAATGCAAAGGAGTTCAGCGAGGATTCCCTTGAACTCAGCCGCCGTATACTTGAAGAAGCAGGGGTGGCTGTGACTCCGGGCATTGACTTCGGGGACGGGGCAGAAGGATACCTGCGTTTCTCATATGCCAACAGCCTTGAAAACATCAGGGAAGGTCTGGACAGGATTGAGGAATATCTTAACACCTGAAAGATAATTAGTAAATATTATTTATGGTAAGTACTTATTGGTTTTCATGATCGACCCGATTAAGGAACTTATATTATTAAGTGAAAAAAAAGGATTCATAGCAACCAAGATCGTTCTTGAATGCCAGCATTGCGGTTATTCGAAAGAATCTACTTATTACGATCTGTTAAGGGATAAGCAGTACGAATTGCTGGAACCCACAACAGTACCCAATCCCTATATCCAGGAGTCGTATTACGAGGAAGATGTAACTGCTACTCCTATTAAATTCAAGATAGAATGTCCAAAATGCAAGGGGGAGATGGTAGCATTTTCTCCAGTACCCATGGAATACATACTGAATCATCTCAGTTCCCCACCACCGGATGATATAATATATGGCTGATATTTTCTTGTAGATGCCCCGTACATCCGCAGGCTTGCGAATGATCAGCACCCCTGAACTCTTGTATCTAAGAGATAAACCTATCCAGGATCCCGATCACCTCATCAATATCCTTAGCCGCATTTATCTTAGTACGCAACAGCCTTCCACCTTCCAATCCCCTTGTGAACCACTTGGCATGGAGCTTAACACCTGCATAGTCAAGCATATCATATTTCCCTGCCAGCTCCACATATTCAAAAAAGTCATCCAACTGTTCATTAACGCCCTGCGGCCCGAGTAACTCTCCCGTTTCAAGATAATGACCTATCTGCCTGAATATATACGGATTCCCAATAGCAGCCCGTCCGATCATGATACCGTCACATTGGGTTTGCTCAAACACGGTCTGTGCCGCCACCTCATCAACAATATCACCATTTGCTATTACCGGAATGGACAATTCTTCCCTGACCGCCCCGATCACATCCCAATCGGCTTTGTGTGCATAATTCTGGTGCCGCGTCCGGGCATGTAGCGTTATTGCACTGGCACCCGCATCTTCCAGCATTCGCACCACCTTCAGTGTCCGCTCAACATTGTCATATATTCTTAGCTTGGCAGTGACCGGGACACTAACAGCATCAGAGACCTGCCCTACAATATCAGCCATCAACTGCGGATTATTCATCAGGGCCGCACCACACCCCTTTTTGACTATATGCCTGGCAGGGCAGCCGAAATTGATATCTATCAGGTCAGGGTCGTGCTGCTCTTCAACGAGCCGGGCAGCCCGGTTCAACCCTTCGGCAGACGACCCTGAAAGCTGGATACCAAGGGGCCGCTCCTCCTGACATGAAACAATCCTTGAAATGGTCTTCCTGCTGTGGTATATCACACCATCGGCATCGACCATCTCGGTATACACAAGCGCTGCACCGTACTTTTTACAGAGCAATCGGAAGGGGAGGTTGGTCACATCTGCCATTGGTGCAAGCAGGATGTTGCCGTGGAGTTTCAGGGGGCCGATCTGCATGAATCCATCAATGAAAGCGGGATATATATATAAGAATCGGGAATCGGGTAAAGTAACAAAAAAATAGAGAATAGAAGCGTCTCACATTATATTCATACTCATGTCCAGCCACCGGGCCGAATGAATGAGCGAACCCGTGGATATTACATCCACCCCTGTTGAAGCGAAATCCCTTATATTATCTAGCTTAATACCACCCGAGGCTTCCAGTATTTTGCCATAACGTAGTTTTTCATCTTCAAGTGCTTTGATGCACTTCTTGATCTCTTTAGGCTGCATATTATCGAACATGATGATATCAGCACCTGCTTTCGCTGCTGATAGCATTTCTCCCACATCCGATACTTCAACTTCGATCTTTTTGGTAAAACTGGCTTCGGCCCTTGCCCGTTCAACGGCTTTTTCAATACCCATTATGGCTATGTGGTTATCCTTTATCATCACCGCATCAGATAGGTTGAACCTGTGGGTATCCCCGCCGCCAAGCTTTACTGCCTTTTTTTCGAACTTACGAAATCCTGGTGTGGTCTTCCTGGTACATGCTACTCTTACATTGCCTGCATCTGCTACGCACCGGGCTGTTGATGTAGCTATTCCGCTCATCCGGCACAGGAAGTTGAGAGCCAGCCTCTCTGAGCGCAGCACGTCACCGGCACGGCCCCATATGTTGCAGACCACATCACCGGATGTTATTGCATCCCCGTCATTTAGATCGGAATGAATTTCCAATGCGAAATAATCAAATATCTGGATGGCTTCTTCCAGCCCTGCCAGTACTCCATTCTCTTTGGTGATTATACTTGCATGTACCCATTCATCTGGTACGATGGTACATGAAGTGTCATCGTCACCTACATCTTCTTGGATGAATCGCTCCAGTTCAGTAATCAGCAAACTCTAAACACCTATTGCTTATTTGAATTTAACAGATTTATCTGTATCGATAATCGTTAAAAATTCCTGGCGGCATCTATATTGTATCGTCAATATTCAACACTTTTCAATTTGCGGGATTAATCAGTGTATTATTTAAATTAAAAACGCTTTTCAACAATAAAAACTAAAATAAAACTAAGATAAACAATAAAAACCCAAATAAACTTGAATAAACTCTCGGCATGTTTATATTTATAGCATGCATGTAGTCTTACAGGTGAATATCAAATGAAATTTATGGTTTTATTACTTTTAACGGCAATGCTGATAATACCGGTCAGTGCTTCTAATCCCGTAATAGATACGTGGTACAACAACAAGACTAATAATAATACTCAAAATCTTACAATTTACATAGATGAAATAGTCAAATTCAATGTTACTGCCAACCAGAGCATAGATGAGTGGAATTGGTCTAAGAATGGACTTGTGCAAATTAATAACTATGATAACTTCACTACTTCATGGAATTCTGATGGAAATTATAACATCAGCGTAAATGCCACAAATAACACCAACACCAGTAATACTATCACCTGGAATGTTACGGTACTGGAAGAAGAAACCGAATTTGCCAATCCTGAAATAACTTCATGGTACAACAACAAGACCAATAATGATGCTAAAGATCTAACAGTTAATGTCAGTGAAACTGTCAAGTTCAATGTTACTGCAAACCAGAGCATAGATATGTGGAACTGGACTAAGGATGGAGTTGAGCAGAATAACAATTATGATAACTTCAGTACTTCCTGGGATTCTGATGGAAAATATAACATCAGCGTAAATGCCACAAATAACACCAATGGGACCAGTGACACTATCACCTGGACTGTTACGGTTCAGGAAGAGGAAGCAAAAGACGAAAATGCGACGAATTTTACATGGTCTCCCCAGGTAGTGGACTATGTTTATGTAAATGACACCATAAACGAGACTATCACTTACTCCATAATCACAGAAGAGCCTATGACAGAATTTAACTGGACAGTTGATGGAATTGATGAAACTGTAAATGGGACAATTAATGGTAAGTATAACTACTCCTTACAATATACCTGGGATAATCAGAGTCTGAACCCTAGATTCCATACTGTAGTCTTTACTGGAAATAATACCGAGTCCCGGGTCGAGTTCAGGTGGCATGTGAATGTATATGATCTGGAATTCTATAAGGAAGGTAATATCTTTGATATCATGGACGATGCCCTTGAGGATCATGCCACAGAGATTAAAATCCGGATGTTCAAGCGTAATATGAATAAACACAACCTTGGTGTTGACTATTTCGCCCAACAAGTGAACCGGTTACATGATGAGAACGCCAAGCGGCAGATGACGCGTGAAGCTCTGCGCAAGGAACTTAAAGAGGGTGATATCACCCAGAAGGACTATGTTGATGCCCTGAAGCAGGCCCAGATAGATGCAAAGAATAACTCGAAACGGGTAAAGGATAACTCAAAACCGGCAAAAGCTAATGCCAAACCAACGAAGAATAAGTAAATACCTTAGAGACAAAACTGGAAAAGGACAGGGGCAAGCGTAATGGCTGGCATAAATCAAGATAAAGAAACGGGATATTGAGGAAAAGAGCAAAGACCACTCAGTCAATAACATAGTAAATTTTAAGTAAGTTGCTGTCCAGAGTGAAACAAATGAAACGAGTGGTCTTGTTCTTTCTATTTTTGTTATTGGTTATTCAATCAGCTTCAGCTCAATCACTTATCATCATAGATGTCCAGGAAAATGGCAACGCCATATGGACAATGGAAGAATATCTACCTCTTGCCAGCCAGGAGGAGATAGATGAATGGGAGGAATTCATACAAAATGGGCAGGATACAGAACAGTACCAGAATGACATTGAAGAGTTCAGAATAAAGATAGACTGGTTTCTTAGTTCAGCTGAAGAGTCCTCCAATCGCCCAATGGATGCGAAAAATTTCAAAATTTCTTATGACACGGCAAAAACGCTTTCAGGTACATTTGGAATTGTTCGTTTCAGTTTTGAGTGGATGAATTTTTCACGCACTGAATCTGGTAAGATTTTCATTGGAGACGTATTTTCTGAAGGGATGATCCTCTCCTCTGATAATGTCCTGATTATCAATATCCCAATGGGCTACGAAGTGGAGAGTGTATCTCCGGACTTTGATGAGCGTGATGGGAACGGATTGATATGGGATGGTACACTAGCCCGCAGTTTTGATAAAGGTGAGCCTGCTCTTGTGCTCTCACGCGAAAAAACCGATACGGGAATATGGGTACTGGTATTGGCATTGGTTATTCTGGCTGCTGCTGCATCTGTGATATTATTCAAACGTAAGAAATCTTCGATATCCGGTACAGAGAATAATGCAGATCCGATACTCAGTCCAATGGCTACAGAAGTCCTGGAGGATGAAGAAATGATAGAACAAATCCTCATCAGATCCGGTGGACAGATGTATCAATCAGAAATCGTAAAACAGAGCGGCCTTTCTAAGTCTAAGATCAGTATTGTTCTATCAAAGATGAAAGAAGATGGAATAATCATCAAGATCAAAAAGGGAAAAGGCAATATCATACGACTGGTCAATGAATAATCATACTTGAAAAATTACTATTTGATAAACGACGAGAGGGGGACTCGAACCCCCGAGGTCGGAACGACCACAGGATTAGCAATCCTGCGCCATACCAGGCTTGGCTATCTCGTCAAGCGGCATCTACATTGTATCATCAATATTT
>JAIWAT010000036.1:0-12085 GCA_048634225.1 Anaerolineales bacterium
GATGAATATTTCATTGCATATTTATCCAGTTCTGCTTCCACATCCATAAGTGAGGGCATATCTTCACTGATCACTTCTGAAAGCGCAGACCAATATGAATAGTCTTCCTGGCTTTTAATGAAATCCGGCCATGAAAGAGAGACCAGACGACGTAGATCTCCATCTTTCAGTTCAGCTCCGCCAGGTATTAACAGTTCCATTATCTCATCCCTGGGAAGGTCTGCGTTTTTAGTCCTGAAAAGAGTCTTAAGGTTTTTAAGGTCAATTTCGGTCTTAATGAATTTCAGGCTTAACTTTTCACCTTTGGATTTGCCCATTGAAGAAAGTATTCTGGAATAATATAACTTGTCCAGATTGTTCTCGACAGTTGACAGCATTCCGCCCTGGTAATCGGAAACTGCTGAATGATATGGGGTATTTTTAAGAGCAACCTTGACATCATCAATTGATTCCATGCTGGCAATGGAGATAAGTTGACGGTAGCCAAGTTGTCCTGCTGCTACTACAGCCTCCTGTATCTCTTCAAGAGGAGCTCCGTAATATTTTCCCCTGAGGATGGTTTTGATATTCCAGATATCCCAGTACCTCAGGTATTCTGTGATTAAATAATGCGGTTCATCCTTGGAAATACGTAACAATTTCCTGTATGTCCTGGCAAGATTCTGATTGAGGGCATGCTCTACAAGGTCTATACCGCTGTATTTCTGGGCAAGTTCATCCACATCCTGTTTATATTCTGACTCACCGATAAAACGTGTGATCTCAGCAAGGTCCATGTTCATCATCTTTGGAAAAACTTCCTTCTGGATCAGCTTGCTTTTCATAGCCCTGACCCGGGCCGTAATGTATGCATACTTTTTACTGCCCCGCTTGATTAAGAATGCCATGAAGACCTCATCCAAAGAGTTTATTCAAAGAGTATATCTGAGATATGTTTCAGCGACTGTTCAGATACATCTTCCAGAATCCTATCGTATGTATAATCCATACGTACAGTACCGTCATCGTTCTCTATGACCAGTCCGCCGATGCAATCGATCTCACCCATATATGTAAGATCGGTCATTTCCCTGACAAGTTTCGCGTCTCTTCCATTAGAATATACCCTGGTTCCACTGCTGCCGTATTTATCGATTAGTGCCTTTAACAGGCTGGCATTCTTCTTGGCTGGCATCGAAGCGATGGCATCCCGTGCGGATTGGTTTACGCTGTCCAGAATATCCTTTTTTGCATTAAGGGCAGCCCGCTTCATCTCCAGACGTGCACTGGATATTTCCTGTTTATGCATCCTCTCAATAAGGGCATCAACCTCTGCAATACGAGTTTGCTTAATCTCATCTGCACTGGATTGTGCCTTACTTATCTGAGCAGCAGCCTCATCATCAGCTTCAGCATTGATGGCTGAATATTCTGATCTGGCCTGCTCCAGGATATCATTCACAACGTCTTCAAGTCCCATATACTATCTCCAAAGGGAGGGGTTTAAATCTTCCCAAATAGCATGAAAGCAATAACGAACCCAAAGATGACGATGGTTTCCGGGATAACAGTCAGGATCAAACCTTTACCGAATAGTTCCTCGCGTTCTGCCATTGCACCAACGGCTGCAGCACCGATATCTTTTTCTGCAAGAGCAGATGCGATGCCTGTCAATCCTACTGCAAGACCAGCTCCTATAGCTATAAAACCTGCCTGATTCGCCAGGATTTGTTCAATTGACGCTTCTACTAAATTTATATCTACCATTTATTTTTCCTCCGTGTATTTTCGAGTATATCCAAATGGATTAAATCGACGACCACCGCCGCTGTAGAATTTTGTGAAAAATTCCACATACTGCAACCTCAATGAATGCAGTCCGGGCGCAATTACGCCCAGCACGGTATTTAATGTGTGACCTAGTATAAGTACGATTATACCTATAATTATGAATAATCCACCCTTAGGGAATAATGATTCTGTCGCGATTTTATTGATTGCAAGGGCGATTCCTACTGAAGATAGACCTATGGCTGCAAGCCTTGTATATGATAAAATATTAGTTAGCATAGAAGGCAATTCCAGGATTGCAGTCGCACCTTCACCTGCAATGAGCATTACAACTGCAAGCACTGCCACGAATGCTCCAACTGCTGTTCCCTGGGCCGGGAGATATCCCATGTATGCTGCAGCATAGATTATCACTCCTACCTGCAATACGATCCAGCTTAACTTTTCTAATATTGCGGTTTTTACTCCATGCTTTACTGCTTCATTTCTAAATCCAATGAGGTAGCCAAGATTCAAGTGTAGCACACCTATCAGCGCAGTACCCACTAAAAGGATAGGAATATCATTTTCATCAAGCCTGTCCAAAATAGGAAGGGCATGGTAATTATAGAATATTCCTCCCAGTGCACTGTGCTCACCAATCAGTTCTGCCACAACACTATGATGTCCGAACAGGTGGAATCCGAATACTTCGGCAAACAGTATACCAAATATTAATGTCGTGATACTACAGTATATGAGCAGGGTTGCCAGGGGTTTTAAACCTTCTGACCGAATCTTTGCTCTGCCTATCATGCCAAGTGTCAGGAGTACCAGACCGTATCCGATATCTCCGAGCATGAGACCGTAGAATAATGGGAATGTGAAGAAAATAACAACTGATGGGTCGATCTCCTTATAGAGGGGCCTGGAATACAGGTCCATGATCGTTTCAAGAGGCTTGACCGACCCGGGATTATCATATTCCACCGGAATGGTACTGGATTCGATCTCTTCCTTCTCCATATCCAGTTTGGAAATCATCACACTACCATTGAAATTTTTCTCAAGGGTATCTTCTACCTGCTGGAACTTGTCATCAGTTATCCAGCAATCAATAATAAATGTATTCTCAGATGTTGCAAAACGCAATGGTGCTTCTGCTTTTTCAGTGGTGATTGATAATATCTCATCTGAAGCAAGGATGAAATCCACATATTCATCTTTAAGATTGGTAATTTGATCTTCAAGTGAGTTTAGTTCTAATTCTATGTCTTCTTTCCTGTTTTGCATCCCGTTCATAATCTTACCGGGATTACCGTTTAATTCAGGAATACGGATATCATTAAAGTAATAATTTTCAAGGATGTCCATGACCTGCTGCTGGTGCTCAACAGGCACAAATAAGGTGATAACATTTCTCTTGTCACAGGGTGATGAAAATAGTTCATATTTTGCTGTAATACTCCTGATCTCTTGTTCAATTTCAGGTATTTCGCCCAGGACATAGCCTGTGGTGACAGTGATTGAACTATAACCCCTATAAAACTCAAGGTCCAGTGGTAGTAAAGATAGAGGTTCCAGCACGAAAATTGAATTGTCTATATTCTTTAGTTCATTCCCAAGTACATTTTTCCGATCTAATAATTCGGTGACAATTGAATCCAGCTTTTCTAATTTTGCATCAAGTTCATTTAGAATTGCATCTTCATTTTGAAGCTTATCTGAATGTGTTGATTTTATACCTAAAAAATTTGTAAGTGATCGTAGTTTGACCAATTTTTTAGAGGCTTCCGATGCCACTTCACCGGGTTTGCCAATTGTAAGAAATGAATCGTCCTCTATGAAATCTTCTACATGGACACATTGTATTGAATGCAAGATGTCCACAGTCGGATGCAATAATTTCTTATTGCCTATAATTACTGCTTTTGAAACCTTTTTGGCTTTAAGCATGTATGTGCCTCTCAAATTGCTGCACGAGATATTCTGTAGCTTTTGCTACATTGCTATTTGCCTTTGATTTTATTGATTCTGCGGCGGCGACCCCTTCTTTTAGCATCTTTTCTTTTTCGGATATTATTGTCTCTTTTGCCTGGGAAATCTTCTGGTCAGCAATTGCCTCGCTTTCTTTCTTGGTCTCATTGATCAAATTTCTTGATTGGTCCTTTGCTTCGAGGATTTTTTTGGCTTTAGCTTCATTGGCCTCAGATATTATTGTTCTTGCATCTTCTTCGGCTTTCTTGATCTGTGATAAAATATCAGCCTTTGTCATATTATTTCTACCGTCCTGATGAGTTTTATTCAAGCACTAATATATATTATAGAATTGTCCTTAATGTTATTATTATTATAGATAAGCATCGTTATATCTGCTACGTAACAATACATAAATTCCTGTTTTTTTGAAGTAATTCATCACCTGGGATAAGTAAGTATGAAATTCACCACTCTCATTAAATATATAGTAGATAAATTATTCGGTTTTACAGTATTTTTCCAACAGCATGTGGCCAATCTATCATGGATATTGATGATTATTTTTTATTGCTCCGATCAATTTCGTCTACAATAGTATCAGCAATCTCATTGCAGGTTGTATGCCCGGGACCCTCATCCAGGTGTACCTTCAATGTTAGGATACCGTCTGTAAGTTCACTCCTGACCAGGAATGTATCGCCTCTGGTGGCAACTTTGGCATAATTTTGATCAAGATGTGAGTAGAGTATCCGAAACCTGAAATCAATGGTACCATTCTGGCTAATGTTCAACATTATATTTTCCAGGTTTTGATTGGTCAATTGTACGAAATCTACATTTGCTTCAGCGATATCAATGGCAATATTTCGTTTTGTATTCAAGGTTTCCCCTTTATTTCCTATCAATTTGAAAGACCCGGATTTGTTATTCATCCCTGCAAATGTTTTCACAAGATATGGAAGGTCGGCCCAGAAACTGTACTTTTGTGTAAAATCTACATTATGAAGTGGAAAATGATGATATTTTCTTTTTCTCATGTCCAAACCTAATCACCAAAGTCTATTAAATCAAATTACATGATAAAATCATCGCAATGCATTTAACCGGAAAGTTAAATACATAATATAAATCTAACGTTAGATAGTCTATAATTGTAGTGGTTGTTGCACAATGGTTTGAAAGAAATATAGATTCTTGTAACATATCTTAGTCATTGCAAAAAAAATAAAAAAAATATCTGGGTTGTTGTATGAGAGACATAATCGAATGGGAATTAAAGGATATGGAAAAACCTGGTATAATTCTCGCATTAGCCAAGGCTAAGGATTATAATACAGCCAACATTGATTTTTTAAAATATTTGATTTACACGAAAAAAGAACCTGGTGTTTACCTGACATTCAATAAACCCTATGCAACAATGAAGCAAATTATGGACCAGGAAAATATTGACGAGCGAATGATTTTATTCATTGATGCAATTACACTTCCCAGCGGGGGTAAAGCAGAAGATACAGAAAACTGCCTGTATCTCAACGATCTCAGGAACCTGTCAGATCTGGCTGTCATCATTGATGAAGCTATAGATGCCATACCATTTAAGAGAAAATTCCTGTACCTGGATTCCCTTTCAACTTTGCTTTTATATAACAATACAGGTAGTGTGGCAAAATTCGTACACTTCCTCACTGGAAAGTTACGACACTGGGATCTTGATGGCATATTCCTGTCTCTGGAATTGGAAAGCGATGCTGAATTATTGGCGCAGCTTTCATTGTTCTGTGATAAAAAAATAAATCTCAGTGAACCAGAACAAATATGATCGACCAAATAATAGTGTTGGTGGCAATATTTGCCACGATAGTCTTTGGTACTATGACATTGGTTATGGGATACAGGGCATTGCAGAAACTATCACGCGGCCGTATAAAAGATTATGGAATAAATGTATGGTATGCCCTGGTCCTATTTTCAATTGGGGGAGCATTGCATACATGCCAGGAACTTTTTCATATACAAAATATTCTTCACATTGACATAATATTTTTTGAATATTTTTTTTATTCTGCCTATTATGTTGTGCTACTTTTTGCAATCTTTTCCCTGTACAAGATGTCGAAATTTATTGGTTTTAATCGTAAATCAAAGGAAATGGTAGAAGCGATGAACAAAATAAAAAGTGACGAAGAAAACAACAGTAATGGCAGGTGATATTATAGATTATCTTATCTTTTTTGTAGGAATACTTGGTGCATTCACTATCATTTTTAATGCTGCCATTCTATACAAGCTGGGAAAGAGTTCCCTTAGACGATTCGGCCTACAGGTTATGGGTCTGATAATAATCTTTTTCATAGCCGGGTTTTTGCGTTCATACCAGGCATTTTTCGAGAATGAGTATTCGGAAATACTTTTGGTAATCGAGTATTCCATATACAGTATTACATATATTGCTGCATATTACACTCTTTACAAAATGACAGAAACTTATGGGTTTAATGTTGACTAAAGACATACATGGACCGGTTCAATGTTACGCCGCCCGAGGTGGAACAGCCCGGGTAAGCACTTAAATATCGATAGATTCCAGCCTCAACAGTTCCAGTTTAAGTCCTACTCCCAGGGAATAGCCGCCAGGCCCATGTTTTGAGACTATGCGGTGACATGGGATAATTACAGGCACCCTGTTCAACCCAAGGACGTTCCCTATAGCCCTTACTGCTTTTGGCCTGCCGGCCATACTGGCAAGCTGGGAATAGGTAATACAAGTGCCCCAGTGGACGGACCTGGTGGCAGTAAGCACTTCCTGCTGGAATGGTGTGAAACCAGATAGGTCCACATCATAGGATGAGAAATCTACATTTTCTCCCATGAAGTATTTCTGCAGGTCAGAGGTTACCGGCAGGGTTATACTCTCCTCACAAGGACGTTGCTCAAATAACTTCACAGACCTGATAGACACAGGACCTGCTTCCACAGCCACCCACCTTTTCACATTATTAGCAAAAAAGGAATCCGTTACATGTTTTTCCATGCTCATATGATATACCAATCAGAATCGTCTGTTACGTGAACATTTGTTGTCTGAACATCTGTTCTTGTATCATTTGTTGTCTGGATATCTGTTACCGTATCATTTGAAGTATCCAGGCCCGCAGCCCGGCATATAGCTTCCTCAAAATCCCTCTGGTATTCCTGATGATAAAGACTTCCGAAACTGAATTTCAAGTCAGGGTTATGGAGTTTTTCCATAGTCCCGGGTTTTGGTACAATGTCCACCTTGACCTGGCTGAGTTCCACAGCCTTTTCCATGGCCAACCTGAAATCTCCCAAACAATACGCTATCCTATGTTTGTAATGCTGCTTTGTCAACTCAAGATAACGTGCCAGTCTCTGGCTCTCTAACTTGTGGAATTCCCGTTTGACCTTTGGTACGTCACACCGTCCCAGCATGAACTGGTAATCCATAAACGGATATTCGGTATCCAGTTCCCTGGGCGTTACGCCGCAGGTGCCAAATACCACTACGTGGACCTGGTCATGAGTGAGATGCCTGAATATAATACTATCAAACATTTTGTGGGACGGACTTTCATGATATGGTTTTGCTTTTGAACATGGAACGAAGATGCATATCTCCCGCTTTGGGGGTTCATATTCAGTGAGAACCCATTCAACAGCCCTGACCATATCAGGGTGTTTTATCACATTTTCACCAATCAGGGGTTCAGCGGATCGTTCATGTTCGGGTATTATCACTTTTTCACCTCAAGTACTGGTATGTGTGATATTTTAATAAGCTTTCCAGCTACACTTACAAGTCCAGGTTTCTGTGAACGGGTCCTGAACACCTGAAGTTCACGGATCTCACCCCGTATACGGCCTGAAATCCCATTTTTGGCCCTTGATCAGGTCCAGCAGCACCCTACCCTTCTCAGGCGGCAGTGACAGCAACAGTGCGGCAACATGCTTACACATCCTGCGCCTTGTAGTGTCCAGCCGTTTCTCATGGGTAATGGTGCGGTTAAGCTTCACCGGGAACAGTAAATCATCAGGAGTGTGGGAAGCCCGGCACCAGCCCAGCCCGGACATCCAGGCCGTATTGTACCCATGTGAAAGACCCATCAAAGTTATAAACATTGACAATAGATTAACTTATATTATGCCTGGATACAGGATAGGAGCCGGAGGCTGGGGGTTTTTTGATATACTCGGCGCAGACCCGCTGGAAGCCTATTCAAAGGCTTTTGATTTTGTTGAGGTGAACTCCACATTCTATAATACACCGCCATTAAAAACAGTAGATTCCTGGGCAAAGCTGGTGCCGGAAACTTTTACATTCTCAGTCAAATGCCATTGCGACCTGACACACAAATATTTGCTAAGCCCCACAAAGGGGGCAGGCCGCGTGCTTGAAGCAGATTTGGATATATGCAGGAGACTGCACTCCAACCTGCTGGTGCTGGAGACACCCCGGTCATTTAACCCAAACCAGGCGGTTGATAAGATACATGACCTGCTATCCTGGGCCAAGCTTGATGATATCAGGCTGGTATGGGAAATTAGGTGGGGGCCGCCCGGTAAAGAACTTGTGAAGTTGATGCAGGAGTTTAACATGGTGCACTGTGTGGACCTGTCCAGGGAGCCAGGGCCCGCATTTGAATCAGATATTTTGTATTCCCGCCTGTTCGGGCACGGCCTGCACAACCTGTACCAGTTCGACGATGCCGAACTGCTGGAGATAGATAAAAGAGTGCAAGATAGCGGTTCGGGATCAATGTACCTGTCCTTCCATGGCGAGAGGATGTACAAGGATGCCGCGCGATTAAAAGTGTACAGGAAGGACGGTAAGTTCCCCAGGGTCACACAATACACTGGTGTCAAGGCGTTACGAGAGGTGCTACAGGAGGATGCACGGTTTCCTGCCAGTAAGGAAGAGTTGATAGAATCGCAGGGCTGGAAAGTGATCGATGTTGAGGAGGACAGACGGGTTCATGCTAAAGTGCTGCTGGAGAAACTGGATAAGGGGATGTACGGGAATGTGGAAGAAGTAGTAGAGGGACTGAAATAGGTGGAAGGACCGGAAGTGGTGGAAAGGTTGGAAGAATTTACTTCCAACTAATAGATTTATTCCACTTCCACTGTCAATACAAACCTTTGCTCACTATCGGTCAGGTTCTCCCACGAACGGCTGTAAACGGCCATCACCTGCTGCGTCCCGCTGGCAGTGGCCTTAATATCCCATTCGTGAATGCCGCCCGCACCCACCAGTCCAGTGGCGGGAGGTAAGAAATTATCGCTCATGATCTCAAGACCGGCAGTTGTTTCCAGGGCCCATTGGTATCCTGTTGTGGGGTTCTCGTTCAATTTGACCTGGAAGGTATCGCCCGTTGCCAGTTCCACTGAGCTGCCGTTATTATCCTCTGTAAAGACATTTGCCCCGGAAACGCCCCCTACACCTTCGATGATGTTATCAGAAGAGAGTTCAAACGAATCTGCAACACTATTGACATTAACGTCATACGTACCCGCCTTCAAGCCGTATACATCAAGCGAGACCACTTTTTCGTAAGGTACAATGGCTTGTGTACACATCATATCTTTTGGTCGTTTTGTTGTTATCGTAACTGTAAATGTATTGCCGTCTCTTTTTGCTTCAGCCCTGTCAATCTCGGTACATCCGTCCGGCAGGTAGCCTTTTACGACTACATGTATCTGTACAGGAAATGATTCGAGTACCATTATTTCAGTGGATTCAACCCCAGCAGTTCCATATGTGTAATCCCCGTCTTTTGATTCACTTTTATTATCTTGTGTATCTTGATCTGTGGCTGAATCTTTAGCTGGATCGGGAGCCTGTGTACATCCGCTTAGCATAATTAGTGAAGTAATGATCATCAGGACGATCAACCAGATTGTTGATTTCTTTATCAATTTAACATCTCCGTTCTTAATTTTCACATATAGAAGAAGACGTGGATTTTATATATCTTTTACTTTGACTGCGAATCGGTTTGCAGTTCATTTCATTCAGAGAACCTAAACCTTGAAATGCCCATGTTCACTTTGAGTTTCAATTCATCAGGCACGCTGTCCATCAATTCCGGCTTTAGATAGACCGCCCTGGCCCAGGCATGGGCTGCCTTATCATATCTGCCCTTGTTATAACAGGCCAATCCCATACCCTGATGTCCCTCGATAAATCTGGTGTCCAGCTTTATGACCTGCTCAAACTCCTTTATCGCATCCTCATACTTCTCAAGCTCTAAATAGACATGTCCAAGATTATTACGGGCCAGGACATATTCAGGGTCAAGCCTGATAGCTTCCTGGAATTCCTTTACTGCCTCCTGGTATTTCTTTTGTCCGGCAAAGATGTGGCCCAGACTGTTATGTGCCGGTGCATATCCAGGATTAAGCCCCAGGGCTTTTTCAAGCTCAAAGATCGCCTCACCGTATTGCCCCATCCCGGTATAGACATGTGCAAGGTTGCTGTGTCCTTCTGTGTATCCTGGGTTAAGCCTTAATACCTCCTGGAGTTCCCTTATTGCTTCCTCATTCCTGCCCATCCTGTCATAGATCACAGCCAGGTTATTGTGGGCTTCAATATAATCTGTATTAAGTTCGAGAGCCTCCCTATACTCTGCGATGGCCTCCCCGTACCTGCCAGCCGTATCATAAACAATGCCCAGGTTATTATGGATAATATGGCTAAGACCAATATCAGTGGTTACCTGGAAGAACGAGTAATATTCGGTTATAAAATCAAATGTCTCTTCATCCATTCCAGGTATTTTATCTAAATCTTTAAGGAAATATAAATTATCCTGGCGGTCATATGCCTGCCTGACATTTATTTCCTTAATCGAATCCAGGCTGAAATCAATAAAAACCATCGAACCTGTAGAAAAACTATCAATCATGATACATACATGACATCCGGCACTGACAGTTTTTACTCCTTGTATTATGTGGTTTATAAGAATGTAACCAAGCTGGGTTAAGGCAGCACATGAAACCAGGAATTCCTTTTCATTTCTTTTTATCTCATCAGGTATACCTGACCTGTCAAGGATTGCAAAAATATCCTCGTTTTTCAGGTTCAGGCCGTTCACGAGCAGCTTGAGCAGTGGTTGGGGAATATCTGGCCGGAAGAAGCCTTTGTCTTCCAGTGAGACCATCAACTTCTTCAACAAATCCACCAGTTGTGTTATATCCTTTTTCTGGCTGGCAGAATAAATTGATCTTTTAATTTCAGGGAATCCTGTATCCCTGAATAAAGTATTGAGCCCAATTTGGATATCCTGTATTGATGCTTCATTGTAGCCCAGTTGTACGAGCAGTGACCTGATCTCAGGGCCGGGATATATTTCTGCCATCTTTAACGAATAGCCCTCCCTTTTACATATGGTTTATGGAAGGGAAATGTTAAAATTTGTATTACTTTATTAAATTTCTGTAATTTTAGCATCTCAAGTGGAGTATATCAATTTCAACAACAGACTTGGTGGGAACACTATCACTATCATGATTGTTAAACACCCACAAAAAATTATAAACAACCCTTTATTTCAACTGGAAATATACAAACAATTGAATAATGATAGTAATCATGATGATGACTTCCACACCATATCGGTCATGGGGATAGTGTAATAATTTATTATATCATAACCCTGTACCAGTATATTATCAAATTATTCGGGGGCAATTTAATGGCTGAAAGTATTGTAACTGCAGAACTCCAGATTGCAGTAATAGGAGAAGGTAATGATTCCCTGAGCAGGTACATTTCATCTGCTGTAAAGGCACTTGATGAGAAAGGTGTGCAGTACCAGGTTACACCCATGGGTACAGCCATACAGGCTGAGAACATAGACCAGGTTTTTAATGCATGTAAGGCTGCCCATGATGCGGTTATGGATATGGGAGTAAACCGGGTAGTGATACATATCACCATAGACCATCGCTTGAAGGGATGCAAAGAGTTAGATGAAAAAGTGCACTCTGTCGTATCAAAATTGAATATTCTATAGATATTATTTAATAACAAAGATGACATAAAACTACTTTATGCTTCGAGTGATATTCCTTGGCACGGCAGGCAGTGTTCCCACACCTGAGCGCAATCCTCCGGCCGTACTTGTGAACAGGAAGGGTGAGCTTATGCTGTTCGATTGCGGTGAAGGTACCCAGCAGCAGATGATGCGTGCAAAGACAGGCATGGGCAACCTGACCTCAATCTTTATCACACATTTCCATGCCGACCACATCCTTGGCATACCCGGCCTTATACAGACCATGAACTTCAACGGCCGCACCGAGCCCCTGAAGATATACGGTCCCCACTGGGTAG